>NZ_JBBHKY010000005.1:0-199096 GCF_037482665.1 Corynebacterium sp. H127 | reverse complement strand
AAAGTGATGACCGACAATCCGACGAGGAAAAACCCGCCACCACAAAAAGTTGAGTATTAAATGCTTACACAGACCCCTCCGGGCCTGCCGGCACCAACACACAACCAAAAAATCAAAAGATACAAAAGTATCAAAATAAGTACTTGGCACACTATTGAGTTCTCAAACAACACACGCACACTCGACTCCGGTTAACAGCAGGTTAACCCTCGTTGAGCGACTCGGTTGACTGTAGTTGATCTTGACATGGAAGTCAAAATCCAGTCCGTCTAGCTGCTGAGCAGGTAACTTTTTGGTTACACTGTCGCGCTGACCTGGATTAATATACGCACGTTGAAATTGTTTAACAAATCGCCAGGTCAACTGGGATTTTTAGTGATAACACGCAAGTGGACCATCCGGACCATCGATAACTGTCACCGGTGTTTCGAAGATGCTGGATAACAGGTCATCTTGCATGATGTCCGTCGGAGTACCGAATTCCACCACGTGGCCATCTTTCGTGCAGCAAATGTAATCGGCGTATTTTGCAGCGAAGTTGATGTCGTGCAGGACTACCACCACTGTCTTGCCAAACTGCTGCGCGGCGTTTCGCAGGTGGCGCATCATCTGTACTGAATGCGCCATGTCGAGGTTGTTCAGTGGTTCGTCGAGAAGCACGTACTGCGTTTCCTGCGCCAAGACCATCGCTACGTAGGCACGCTGACGCTGCCCACCGGAGAGCTGGTCGAGGTAGCGCGCTTCTAACTCAGTGAGTCCGAGAAAGTCGATATAGCGCGAAATGATTTGTTCATCCTCGCGCGTCAGGCGTCCATTAGAATGTGGAAAGCGGCCAAAACCAACCAGCTGCCGAACTGTGAGGCGCGTAATGAAGTGGTTTTCCTGCCGCAAGATGGAGACAATTTTGGCCAAATCCTTAGATTTTGTAGCGGCCACATCGTAAGAGCCAATCTCGATGGCACCGTCGTCAATGTCGAGCAGCCGCCCAATCATGGTGAGCAGCGTAGATTTGCCTGCGCCGTTTGGTCCCACCAGCGCCGTCACTCCCCCGGCGGGTATCTTAAGGGACACTGGACCAATGGTTACCGAGTCCGAATATTGTTTGCGGACATCTACCAGCTCAATCACAGTCGACCCTTTCGAAGCAAGACAAAGAGGAAAACGGAACCACCGACGAGCTCGATAATGATCGAGACCACGCCCTGGGCGTAGAAGATGTGGTTCATGATGAAATACGCGGACGTTAGTACAAGGAACCCGGCCGCGATGGACATCGGCAACACCGCACGGTGGTCATAGGTTTCTGCTAGCTGATAAGCCAAAGTGGCCACGAGAAACCCGAGGAAAGTCATCGGCCCGACCAATGCAGTAGATACCGAAATCAAGATCGACACCATGCACAGAAAATAGATGCTGGCGTGCCTATGGTGGATACCCAGATTCTGGGCCAGCGCAGGCCCCAGCGCCACCACGTTGAGTGTCTTCGCCCGCACACAAATAGCCACCGTAGCAATCGCTACCAGGCCGATGGCAAGTGGCAGATATTCGGTCTTCGCATTGTTCACCGAGCCGAACATACGCGCTGTTAGTACATCAAACTCACTCGGACTCAGTAAGCGACGCATGAACGCTGACAGGGATCCCAGGCCACCACCGATGATGATGCCCACGAGGAGCATCACTTGAATGTTGGCGAAGCGCCCAGTAAGCAGCCAACCGTAGAGTGCCATACTCAGCGCCATCATCAATAGGACCTGCAGAATGAACTGGCTAGTACCCGAGAATGCAACGAGGCCGGCAACTCCGAAGAAGAAGACAACGCCGGTTTGAATGACCATGTACAACGCTTCAAACCCCATGATCGACGGGGTAACGATGCGGTTATTCGTCACCGTCTGAAACGTCACAGTGGCAATAGCCTGTGCCACCGCCACAATGGCCATCACCACGATGGCGACGGCGCGACGCTCTGCGATCAGCCAAAACCCGGGTGAACCGACCGGCATCGGGTTCTTCCAGGCCAACAGTCCAAAGGCGAAGAGCGCGCACAGCACGATCATGCCGACGAGGATGGTCCAATAACGCTTGCGCAGTTTGGACGTCGCAAAGCTGCCGGAGGTGCGGTCCGTGGAGAACCCCAGGTAACTAGATTCCGACACCGGCTTTTCGACGGCGACGGCAATCGGCGGGGTACGACGAGTTTTGAAAAGTAGCGGAAGGTTAGCCATGACGCTGCTGCCTAATAATCAAAGTAATAAAGACGACGGCTCCGAGCACGCCGAGGACGAGGGAAACCGGGACTTCAAAAGGCGCGATGACGGTGCGCCCTACGAGGTCACAGACCGTTACGATGCCAATTCCGAGTACACACACCCACGGCAAGTTGGAGCGGAGGTCATCGCCGCGGAACATCGACACCACGTTCGGCACGATGAGTCCAACAAAGGGCAGATTGCCGACGACAACGGTGACCACTCCAGTTGCCACCGATACCAAAGCTGTACCGATCAAAATCATGCGGTCGTAGTCAAGACCCACATTCTTGGCGATATCCTCGCCAAGTCCCGCAACCGTGAGCCGATCCGCGAAGTAAAACACCAACGCAACGACGACCGCGACTATCCAGAGCACTTCATATTGTCCCCGCAGCACGGCAGTGAATGACCCCGCAAACCAGGTGCCCAAGCTCTGCAGCAGATCTAATTCCAGCGCAATGAAGGTGGAAACTGAACTGACTACCGCCCCCAGCATGATGCCCACGATGGGAACGATCAGGGAAGATCGCAAAGTGACCCGTCGCAGGAAGGCGAAGAACACCATAGTTCCAACGAACGCGAAGACGATAGCGCAGGTCATTCGACCCAGCAGGCTCGATTCGGGAAGAAATACCATAGAAAAGACGAGTCCAAGACCGGCCCATTCGGTGGTTCCGGTAGTGGTGGGCTCCACGAAACGATTCTGCGTGAGCAGCTGCATGACCAACCCGCTCATCGCCATTGCGGCGCCCGCCAGAATCAACGCCAGGGTACGTGGGATTCGGGTGATCGCAAAGATCTCACCACCGTTTTCTCCCCCAAAGATGTCATAGGCCCCCACCAATAAGGAAAGAAACAGCAATAGCAGCACGCCGAGGATGCCGAGCAGCAATGGCCACTCCAGCAGCCGCCCACGAGTGGTCATCTCTCTGGTTGCTGTCACAGGACTGTCCTTTCCTTAAAGTAGCGTCTTATCCCTTGAACGCCTTGGCGAGGGAGTTGAAGATCTCGATGTGGGTTTGAATGCCGTCATTGGTGTAGGTGTCGGCTGGCAAGAAGATGACCTTGCCGTTCTTCACCGCGTCCACGTTTTGCAGCACCTGATTCTCCTTCAGTACTGTTTCTGCTGGCTTGAAGTCGGGGCGCTGTGACTCTGACGTGCCGGCATCGCGGTCAAGTACGACGATCCAGTCTGGGTTTGACTGCGCAATTGCTTCTACAGAAACTTCATCTCCCTTGTGATTTCCGGAGCTGTTTTCGATCTCAAGAGCTGGAGTCCATCCGAATAGGTCAAACATCGGGCCAACAGTGCGCCCCTTGCTTGGTGCGATGTAGCCGAAGTTGCCACCGGAAACGTTCACCGCCATGACCTTGTCTCCTGGCTTGTAGGAATCCTTGACCGCCTTGACCGAGGCATCGAGGTCATCGTTCAGCTTCTTCGCTTCAGTTTCCTTGGCAAAGATCTTGCCCAACTCGGTAGTTTCGCGCTTCAGCTCTTCATCGATTGGTTTGTCAGGGCGGACGTTAAAGTTGAGGTACTTGGCGTCTGGGGCAAGCTTCTTCATCTCTTCTTCATGGTCGTTGAAGCGCTGACCTCCCAGGATGACGTCAGGCTGCGCAGCGACGAGGTTCTCCAGGTTCGGTTCGCGGTGAGAGCCGAGGTCGAGCGCCCTATCGTCGGTACGGTACGAAAGAGTCGTTGGAACGATTCCCTTTGACACTGCTTTGAGCTCTACGCCCCAATCCTGCAGCGTTTCAAAGGAGCGATTGACCACGGAAACTACTGACTTTGGTGGCGAAGGCACTTCCTGCGTGCCGTAGTTATCCGTAATGGCGACGGTCTTAGCAGACGCTTGGTCTTGGTCGGAGGAGGTGGCGGACCCACAGGCGGTCAGTGCCATTGCTGCAGCGGAAACGACGGCTGCTACACGAAAACGGGAAGACAACATTACTTCCTTCAACGAGATCACGGAGCGAAAGCTAGTCGCCCCTGGGAAACGGTAATTAGCTTAGCCTAAGCTGCAATTAGGTTAGCATTGCCTCGTCATGGGCAGGAAACCCGGTTGTGGACTTTTCCACAATGTTTCTATCTCCAGGGTACAAAAGGTGCCGCAAGGTGCGGTTTCTTGCCCAATTTCGCCCCAATTCCACCCGGCCACTTACAGTCACAGCCAATCAAAATCACCCCCAGGCTAGCCACTTGCAGCTTCCAGCGGGTTGCCACCAGATCGCTCCCACCAGCCCAGCTGAAAAGTGCACCTCCCGAAACGCTTCAGCCCCAAGGACATGCCTAAAACGAAGTAGAGGGCGCTTCGGATCTTGCCCGAAACACCCTCTACTTTGCGATCAGCTGCGCAAATACTACTTGCGGAAGAACTCCGCTGCAGACTCGAACAACTTCATGTCATACTCGCCCGGCACGTTCTTATACGTCGAGGCGGAGATGCGCTCAGCATGACCCATCTTGCCCAAAACTCGACCGTCCTCGGACATGATGCCCTCGAGCGCAAACAGCGCGCCGTTCGGGTTGACCGAGATGTCCATTAACGGTTCCCCGGCAGCATCGACATACTGCGTAATGGCAGCAGCCTTGAGACGCTTCCACTCGGACTCCCCGGCAGTGATGCGCCCCTCGCCGTGCGAAATTGGCACGTTGAAGACATCGCCCACATTGACCTTTGACAACCACGGAGAGTCGTTGTTGACCACGCGTACGCGAGAAATGCGCGACTGGTGGCGGCCGATGGTATTGAAGGTCAGGGTCGGAGTCTCGGCACCCGGTTCGGCGATAGCACCAAAAGGTACGAGCCCCAGCTTAATCAGGGCCTGGAAGCCGTTGCAGATGCCGAGGATGAGGCCACCACGGTCGTCGAGAAGCCCCTGCACGCCCGCAGTAAGCGCTGGGTTGCGCAGGAAGGAGGTCATGAACTTGGCAGAACCGTCCGGCTCATCACCACCAGAGAAACCGCCTGGTAGGAACAGCATCTGGGAGCGATCCAGCGCCGCAGCCATACGCTCAACAGACTCGGCAATATCCTCCGGGGTACGGTTGCGCACGACGAGGATCTCTGAGTCGATGCCCGCGCGACGTAGTGCCCGCGCGGAGTCGTATTCACAGTTGGTACCTGGGAATACGGGGATCAGAGCCGTTGGCTTAGCTCCCCCGAAGGTTGCGGTAGAGGCAGGCTTGTCGACGGCACTGGCGCCCGCTAGTTCGGTGGTACCAGTTTGCTCCACAGCGGTCGGATAAACCGGCTCGAGTGTCCCTAAGTAAGCAGCCACAGCGTCTTCGAAAGAGACGGTGGTACCGCGGAAAGTGAATCCACCGGTCGTGGTCTTACCGAGAACCTCGCCTGCAGTCGGCTCAACGCCGTCTGCCCATTCAAGGACGAAGGCGCCGTAGGCATAGTCGTAGAGTGGCGCATCCTCCGTGAAGGAGAAGCCGATAGCCTCGCCTAGCCCCATCTTGAGCACAGACTCGGCGGGACCGCCGAAGCCTGGTGTGTAAGCGGAAAGGACCTTGCCGGAGCGGAGGAGATCGTTAACCGTGCGGTAGTTAGCCAGGAGGGACTCGGGCGTCGGCAAGCCTGCCAAAGCTACGTCCGCTACTGAAGCAAGCTCAGGCGACAGCAGCGTTACGGTGTGGCCTGCATCCTTGAAGTGGTTCGGCACAACGTTGCGGGCGTCGTCATGGCTGACGGCAATGGAGATGACCGTCGGCGGAACGTGTAGTTCCTCGAAGGTACCGGACATGGAATCCTTGCCGCCGATTGCGGCCACACCTAGACCGAGCTGGGCCTTGATGGTGCCGAGCAGCGCGGCGGCGGGCTTACCCCAGGCTGCGGAAGAATCCATGCGCTCGAAGTATTCCTGGAAGGAAAGGTAGGTCTCGTCGATAGAAGCGCCCGTCGCGATCAGCTTGGACACGGACTCAACAACTGCGAGGTAAGCGCCGTGATATGGGCTGGCCTCGGTCAGATAAGGGTTGTAGCCCCAAGACATGACGGAGCAGTTAGTAGTCTCCCCCAACGCTGGCAAGGTGTTGGCCATCGCCTGGATCGGAGTTGCCTGACGGCTGCCACCGAAAGGCATGAGTACTGTACCCGCACCAACGGTGGAGTCGAATCGCTCAGAAAGCCCTTGCTTGGAGGCGATATTCAGATCAGATGCCATGTCAAGGAAGGACTCTGCGAAGTCATTCTTGGTAGCCCATTCGCGGCCAGCCGCACGCCAATCGGCAGCAGGCGCAATCTCAGCGCTTACATGCTTATCGGCACCGTTGGTGTTGAGGAAGTCACGGGAAAGGTCAACGATGGTGTTGCCACGCCAGTTCATGCGCATGCGGCCAGAATCGGTGACCTCAGCGACGATAACTGCGGTGAGGTTTTCCTCGTTGGCCAGCTCGATGAGCTTTTCTGCGTCCTTAGCCTCAACCACGATGGCCATGCGCTCCTGTGACTCGGACAGCGCCAGCTCAGTGCCATCGAGCCCCTCGTACTTCTTCGGCACAGCGTCGAGGTTGATCTCGAGGGAATCAGCGAGTTCGCCAACAGCAACCGCTACACCGCCAGCACCGAAGTCGTTGCATCGTTTGATCAGCTTGGTGAATTCCGGATTACGGTAAAGGCGCTGCAACTTGCGCTCTTCTGGGGCATTACCCTTTTGTACTTCTGCGCCTGCGGTGGCCAAAGATTCAACGGTGAGTGATTTTGATGATCCAGTCGCTCCACCGATGCCATCGCGCCCGGTGGCTCCGCCGACCAGCACAACAATGTCACCAGCGGCGGGTACCTCGCGACGCACGTTGGCTGCAGGTACACCGGCGACCACGGCGCCCATTTCCAGGTGCTTGGCTACATAACCTGGATGGTAGAGCTCGTCGACAAGCCCCGTTGCCAAGCCGATTTGATTGCCGTAAGAGGAGTTACCTGAAGCAGCCACCCGCGCGATAGTTTTCTGTGGCAGCTTGCCAGCGCGGGTAGAAGTTTCAAGCGGATCGCCAGAGCCAGAAATGCGCATCGCGCCGTAGACATAGCCGCGGCCAGAAAGCGGATCTCGAATCGCGCCACCGATACACGTTGCTGCGCCACCAAAAGGCTCGATCTCGGTCGGGTGGTTATGAGTCTCGTTCTTGAACAGCAACAGCCACGGCTCTTCTTTGCCGTCGACGGTGATGTTGACGTGGACGGTGCAGGCGTTGATTTCTTCGGAGACATCCAAAGCGTCGAGCTTACCCGTGGCACGCAGCACCTTTGCTGCGATCGTGCCCATGTCCATCAGAGTGACTGGCTTAGTGCGACCGATGGACTCACGTGCGGCCAAGTAGTCCTGGTAGGCGGCTTCAGCAGCCGGCTCGTTGAACGTGATGTTGTCCAATACCGTCTCGAACGTGGTGTGACGGCAGTGATCCGACCAGTAGGTGTCGATGACTTTGAGTTCAGTGATGGTCGGATCGCGATCCTCGGAAGCGAAATAGTTGCGGATGAGAGTCGCATCGTCAGCGTCCATTGCGAGGCCGTGGTCAGCAACGAAGGCAGGCAGGGCGTCGTCGGAAAGCGCGGTGAACCCGGTGAGCTTCTCGACGTCCGCAGGCTTGTCGACGGTCATCGAAAGCGTCTCCGGCAGCTCCAGATTCGCTTCTCGCGCTTCGACTGGATTGATGAGGTCAGTGCGCATTTTTTCGGGGATCGTCCCCTCCACCACGTAAAGCACCGCGGTACGGACCTGCGGGCGCTGCTTTTCAAAGAGGAACTGGATGCACTGCGCCGCGGAATCAGCACGCTGGTCAAACTGGCCTGGAAGTGGCTCAACTGCCAAGATCTGGCCGGTAACCCCGGCCTCCTCGAGCGTTGCATAGGCGTTGTCTACTTGAGGTTCGGAAAGTACGAGCTTGACGGCCTTTTCAAACTCCTCGTTCGTCGTACCTTCGACATCATAACGATTGAGCATGCGCACTTTGACGCCGTACTCCTTCGAGAGGGCCGCAGCATGCCCACCCTCGCGATTTTCCACGTACACACGCTGAACCATCGTGCCTCCAGTTTTTCCTTAGCTCCACTTGGACAGTAGTCTCCACCAGCGTATTGCTCGCCGGTGCCCGACACCAATTCTAGAGTGTAAGAGTTCCGTTCCAAGCAGCCACTCGCTTCAGAAATCCCGTCCTGCCGTTGCACACTAGGAGACCTGCGAATATTGACAGCCGCCCGGCAATCGACGCACTTGTGCCGGCCTAACAGGTACTCCCGAGGGCGCTTAAAATGAAAACCCCCTTCAACCGTTGCGGTCAAAGGGGGTCATCGTGGAGCTGCCGAGAATTGAACTCGGGTCCTACGTCACCTCGCCAGGGCTTCTCCGTGCGCAGTTCGCGCAACATCTCTACTCGGCTCTCCGGCTCGGTCGAACACGTCCGGATGATGAGCCCAGTTAGCAGTAAAAGTCCCCATCCGCCCTGCCAACGCAGCGGACGAGCAAGTCCCTTAATCGGTGCCGGCTACCAGGTCAGGGACAGCCCTGGGCCGACAGACACGCTAGTCGCTTAGGCAGCGAGAGCGTAGTCGCGCTGAGTATTCTCGGCGCTTATCATTTTGCTACGACGCTTACGGTGGTCTCTAGCCTGCACCGGCACGCTTCCCCTGGCTCAATATACGCAGTCGAAACCAAAATCAGCCCCGCGTGCGCCCTCACCGGCGGGTTATGCATTCTCCGGGAGGATGATTCACTATAGCGCTTTCATTGGCTGTATGTCTAGCCCCAAAACAAGCGACAGCAACGCTAAGAACTCAGAGGTTGCACCACCCGCACGTGGCTCGGCCGTCACACCACCAACTCGCCACGCTTGCGCGCATCCAAGGCAGTGCTCAACACGATGACAACCCAAACCAGGTAGCAACACAATCCGAGGGAAATGAAGCCAATACCTAGCTTTTGTGAAAGATCAATAGCTTGCTCTTTCGGAAGCGCATCGAACAGCCGGTGCGCTACGGCAGAGTCGGGGGCATCACCAAAATCAGGAAGAATCGACATCCCCACGGTGGCGGTGATGGCACCCGACCACCAAGAAGGACCGAGCCAACGACTTTCCCGCTGTTCCTCCGGTATGAGGGCGGAAAACAGCAATAGCACCACATAAAACACGGCTGTAACAAATGCGCCAGCTAGGAGAAACAGGATGAACATCCAGCCAACCACGCCCCCGGCAACTCGCCCCACAACCACGACGAAGGGAACGAGGAAGATGGCAAGGCCGTTGGCCCAGAGGAAATAAGAGCGGGTCATGCAGCCGACCTTAGCGCACGCTTGACACTGCAGGCGCTTAAAAGCGACTACACGTTGATCCCCTTGATACGGCGCCCGAGCTCGCGGGTTACCTCACGCTCTTCAGTGCGCCGTTTAATGGACTGACGCTTGTCATAGTCTTGCTTGCCTTGAGCGAGGCCGAGTTCGACCTTCAATTTGCCGTCTTTGAAATATAAGGAAAGCGGCACCAGGGTCTTATTTCCATCGCGCACCTTGCCCATGAGGGAATCAATTTCCCGCCGGTGCAGCAACAATTTTCGGTTTCTACGCGGCGAGTGATTGGTCCAGGACCCCATCGAGTACTCCGGAATGTACAGGGCCCGCAGCCATACTTCTCCGTTGTCGATGGTGGCGAAGGCGTCGACAAGCGATGCTTTGCCCTCGCGCAGCGACTTCACCTCGGTGCCAACGAGCTGAATACCAGCTTCAAAGGTCTCGAGGATCGCATAGTCGTGCCGGGCCTTGCGGTTCGTCGCGATGACCGGGTTAGTTTTCGCCTTCTTCTTTTTCGCCATAACGAATAAGAGCCTACCGTCAGCGGTAGGCTCTTGGACAATTTATTTGCGGACGTACATTCGCAGCGTAGCCCACGCGGTGATTGCCGCGAAGAGCAAACCGATCACTGCAACTACTGGAATCACAACCCAAATGTCAGAGGTAGTCACTGGGGCGATCAGCTGCGCCTCGTACAAGCCCCTCAGAGCGCGGTCGAGGACGAATTCCTTGCCCAACAATAGGCCAACAACAGAGGCGCAAGCGCCTAGGAAGGTGGCAAATACCGCCTCCAACACGAATGGAGCCTGGGTGAACCAGCGGGATGCACCCACCATGCGCATGATCTGAATCTCTTCCCGACGACTGTATGCCGCGATTTGCACCATGTTGGCAATCAAGAAGATGGCCGCGATAGCTTGAATGGCCGCCAGCAAGAAGGTGGCGTTACGGATTGCGTTGAGGTTCTCTGTGGCTCCACGCAGATCATCTACTTGGTCAAGGACTCCATCCACCTGTGGCAGCTCTCGTACCGCGTCGATTGCTTGATTCTCCAGTGGATCCTTGAGTCGCACATGTAGTGCTGCAGGCAGAGCATCCGCGGAGGTCTCCTGGACAAGTACTGGATCGGTCTCCTCAAAGAGCTTCACAAACCGCTCGTAGGACTGTTCCCTATTGCGGAAGGTGACTGATTCGACTTCATCGTCGGCTTCGAGCTTGTCTTTAATCTCTTTGCACTCTTTGCTGGAGCAGTCTTTGTCACCTGCGGAGGTTTTCTCGTCCAGCTGAACGATGACTTCCACGCGGTCCAGGTAGATTTCCTTTGTGCGCTCTGTCATGCCCGTAACCAAGAAGCCGGTGGCCAGCAGCGCAAGGGAGATCGCGGTGGTGATGACCAGCGCGATGGTCATCGTGAAGTTGCGGCCGAGGCCTTGCATGGCCTCGCGGAATACTAGTCCAAGTCGCATGTTCTTAACGTCCCTCTC
This sequence comes from Corynebacterium sp. H127, assembly GCF_037482665.1. NCBI lineage: Bacteria > Bacillati > Actinomycetota > Actinomycetes > Mycobacteriales > Corynebacteriaceae > Corynebacterium > Corynebacterium sp. H127. Next base: position 188,067 of record NZ_JBBHKY010000005.1, on the reverse strand, counting down.
CGTAGACACCGTGGGCTTCATCGCGAACTAATTTGCCCATGTGCAGTTCGATCACACGACGGCGCATGTTGTTCACTGCTTGTGCGTTGTGTGTAGACATAATCACAGTGGTTCCCAACTTGTTGATCCGGTTGAGTAACACCATGATGTCCTGGGAGGTATCAGGGTCGAGGTTGCCGGTCGGCTCATCAGCAAGCAACACTAGCGGGCGATTGACAAAGGCGCGGGCGATAGCAACGCGTTGTTGCTCGCCTCCCGACAACTCGCTTGGCATGCGGTTGGCTTTAGCATCCAGCCCCACCATTTCGAGGGTTTCCATCACAGATTTCTCGATGGTCCGTTTCGGACGCCCGATTACCTCGAGGGCAAACGCCACGTTGTCATAAACGTTCTTTTTCTGCAGCAAACGGAAATCTTGGAATACGTAACCGATGTGCTGGCGTAGCTTATTGATTTGTCCGCCGCGCAGCTTATTGACGTGGAAGTCCGAAACATAAACGTCGCCTGAGGTCGGGGCTTCCTCCTTCAGCATCAGCTGCAAAAAGGTCGACTTTCCTGACCCGGAAGGTCCGATCAGGAAGACGAATTCCCCCTTCTCAATTTCCAGCGAGACATTATCCAGCGCCGGCCGAGTCGAGGTCTTGTAGGACTTTGTCACACGGTCGAATTTAATCACGACAGTAACAGTAGTTGACTTTAATCCCGTTGGAAACTTCTGTGAGGGTTTTCGCAGCTTTTCGACGGCCATTCTTACGCTCCCCGGCGCGCAGGCACCCCAGTATGGCTGGCATTGCCGAATTTCTCATCCCGGAAGGTCGAAAACTGCTCTCAAATTTCCAGTGGAAGTGGGAAATTCGACGCAAACCCCAGCCCGGAGCTATTCCGTTTCAGATTGCTGTGCCATCCTCCAGCGGATTCCCGCCTCCAGGAAGCCGTCAATGTCACCATCAAGCACCTTCGATGGGTCATTGACCTCAAAGTTCATCCGCAGGTCCTTGACCATTTGGTACGGATGCAGCACGTAAGAACGCATCTGGTTACCCCAGGAAGCGTTGCCGCCTGCGCCAAGCGCATCCATTTCAGCCCGCTCCTCCTGGCGCTTACGCTCCAGCAGCTTGGCTTGCAGCACACGCATGGCGGAGGCCTTGTTCTGAATCTGAGATTTCTCGTTCTGGCAGGTAACTACAATGCCCGTCGGAATGTGGGTGAGTCGCACCGCGGAATCTGTGGTGTTAACTGACTGCCCGCCAGGGCCGGAGGAGCGGTAAACGTCCACACGCACTTCAGAATCCGGGATGTCAATAGAGTCGGTTTGCTCCACTACCGGGAGGACTTCTACCTCAGCAAAGGAGGTTTGGCGGCGCCCCTGGTTATCAAAGGGCGAGATTCGCACCAGTCGGTGTGCGCCCTGCTCAACGGACAGCGTGCCGTACATGTACTCGCCATGCACCACGAATGTCGCAGACTTGATGCCAGCTTCTTCCGCGTAAGAGATGTCATAGACATCTACCTTGTGATCGTTCTTCTCCGCCCACCGGACGTACATCCGCATGAGCATCTCCGCCCAGTCCGCCGCATCAACGCCACCAGCACCGGAACGAATACTGATCACGGCCTCACGGGAATCATATTCGCCCGAGAGCATTGTCTTTACTTCCAGGGAATCGATTTCAGCGCGGAGTGCGGCGATCTCGTCGTCGACAAGCTCAATGCTCTCCCCTTCGGCTTCCGTGAGCTCGTACATGACGGGAACATCTTCCAGACGCTGCCGCAAAGACTGCACCTTGCGCAGTGATGCCTGCACGGCCGAAAGCTCGGAAGTCACCTGCTGCGCATTGTCGGGGTCATCCCACAGTGAAGGATCAGATGCTTTCTGCTCGAGCTCGCGCACGCGATCGACCATCTCTGCCGGATCCATGACCTTTTCAATACTGGTGAGGGTGGAATCCAAGCTGGCAAGTTCTGTAGCAATCTCCGGGCGCATAGTCCACCACTTTACTGCAGGCGATCCGAACGTCGAGAACGGGCCAACCGCCGCTCAGAGAGGTTTAACATCAACACGGAAAGTATGAGCACCACCACTGCCGCCAGACAGCCCGCTGACATGATTACCGTCAACAGTGCTCCCATCCCCTCATCCCCGGGCCCCTCTTCCCAAATACCGTAAACACTAAGGAAGCTCATGGCCTCGGACCACCACAAAATCACCAGTTCGGAGTGGCGGGGCTTCAACAAGCAACCTCCAATAGCGAAAGCTGACAGCCCGAGGATCCACGGCATGTTGTATTCCCAGTTTCCCCATTGGCCAATTTCAGCGAAGGCAATCGCTAGTCCAGCCGCAACAGCTCCCAGCGCCAGGCTTGCCAGGACAAGGAGAATGTTCCGCCATGCACTGGGACGTGGCTCTTCCAAGGCCTGCAGAACTGCCACCAATCCGGCGATCACCAAGGACACCAAAAGCCCAAGTCCTAACATCCGGCACCTCCTGTCTTCTTTCCACCACAATTGCCAGGCAAACTCACTGCACGTTTGGCAGCACTTGCCTCGAGCACTGCAAGTGCTCCGAGCAGCAATACAACACCTGTTGCCCCACAGATGAACATCACGATCCCTACCCCGGATTGACCGGTCTCATCCCAATGGAATAACCATATCGATTCTGCGCAAATGAAACCGCAGAAAGTGAACCAAAAGGCCAGTGCAACACCGGAATAGCGGTGCTTAGCATTACGGGCAAGGAACACAAAGAACACCATGCTCAATAGCGGCGATAACAAAGATGACACGTTGCCGCGGAATCCGAATACATTCGGCAGCAATCCGATGAGGACGCTAATCACGCCCAGTATTAAACCGAGGAAGATCAAAATAAAAGAACCTAGCGGCTTCGGGCTCGGAGCGGCCTTGGCATCGAGCCATCGCAGCAGCACGATAGCGACGGACACCACGAGTGCCGATGGCCAACCGACGTAGCCCACGAACTGCAAAGCTGACCACGCTTGATCCAAATCCATAACATCACCTTTTCAAACGCCCAGTTTTCCCCATTGTGCACCAAGAACAGGCAGAATAGGAGCCATGACTGTTCCCCCTACGCCTTCCACACCTCAAAACCTCAACGACATGATCGATGCCCTGACCAAGACTTTCGTCATCGCGCACGATCAAGACACTGACGAACACCTCGCGCAAGCATTAGTCTTCAATGCCGGCCGCCTTGCTTGGCGGATGCGCGAAACTGGTGTGTCCTCCGAGCAAAAAACCAACTTCTCTGATGTCGTCACTGAGGCGGACAAGGCCGCGGAACGATTCGTAGCCGGTGCATTGGAGGCGTTGCGCCCCGAAGACGGCATTCTTGGCGAAGAAGGAGCCGCCCGCGAGACAAAGTCCGGCCGCACCTGGGTAATTGATCCCGTTGACGGCACGTTTAATTTCGTCTCGGGCTCTGACTACTGGTGCTCGGCACTCGCCCTGGTCACTGGCGATCCAGAAGACCCCGAGAAGCTGCATTTCGGTGCAGTTCACCGCCCTGCGATGGGATACACCTGGTTTGGAGGCCCGGAAATTCCGACAAGCAGGGACGGCAAAGACGTCGATAAGCTCGCCGACCGCCCGCTGCATCAAGCCGCTTTGGGCACCTATCTACACCCCAACTACCTGCAACAGGATGCGGTACGCGACGCATGGCTCAACGTTGCCCAGCGCGCTGCGAGCCTGCGCATGCTTGGCGCCGGCTCAGTAGATCTTGGCGGCGTTTCAGATGGCACCCTGCATCTTTGGATGCAGCACTCCGTGAAGTCTTGGGATTGGCTCCCCGGACGGGCTTTAGTCGAGGGCGCTGGTGGGAAAGCGCTGAAAGTCGAAGGCGGGGGCGTCACCTGGTGCCTAGCTGGAAATCCAGAATCCGTGAGCGAAGCACTCGCACTGTTCTAAGCTGGAAACATGTATGTAGAAGATCTCGCTCTTGCCATCGAGCTGGCTGACATCGCCGATCGCATCACCCTCGACCGCTTCGAGGCCTCCGATCTACGAGTCGATTCCAAGCCAGATCTCACCCCGGTGTCCGACGCCGATCTCGCAGTCGAAGAGGCACTGCGCGAGCGGCTGGCGGCAGACCGTCCCGCAGACAGCATTATCGGTGAGGAATTCGGCGGCGACGCAACCTTCGCAGGGCGACAGTGGGTTATCGATCCAATCGACGGCACTAAGAACTTCGTCCGTGGTGTTCCCGTCTACGCCACACTCATCGCGCTGCTTGTCGACGGCCGTCCAGTCGTCGGCGTCGTCTCCGCCCCCGCATTGTGCCGGCGGTGGTGGGCTTCAGAAGGTTCTGGCGCTTGGAAAACCTTCAACGGCGGCTCGCCGAAGAAGCTATCCGTATCTGGTGTGAATTCGCTGGCTGATGCCTCGGTCTCCTTCTCTTCCCTAGCGGGGTGGCGCGATCGAGAACTGCGCGAACAATTTGTTTCCTTAAGTGATGACACCTGGCGCCTCCGCGGATTCGGCGATTTCTTCTCCTATTGCCTCGTTGCAGAAGGTGCAGTGGACATTGCCGCCGAACCAGAGGTGAGCCTGTGGGATCTAGCTCCGCTGGCAGTACTCGTCACCGAGGCGGGTGGCCGCTTTACTTCACTCTCGGGAGCCGAAGGCCCACACGGTGGAGATGCTGTCGCAACAAACGGACGCCTACACGATGAAGTACTCCGGCGCCTTTCCTGATTAACGCGCGAAAATGGCCGCCAGCCCTGTCTACCAGGTTGGCGGCCATCAGCTACTGCGCTAAGCGAGCTGGAATCCAGCGCCTACCCCGCCTTGGGCATCCAGGTCTGCCAGGATGGCATCGATCGAAGACGAAACAGTTGGCATGTGCAGCGGCCCTTGCCATGGCGTTGAACAGGTGCCCGCAGGAACTACGGGGTTACCACCCGAGATAACTCCGATGAGGCGATCCCCCATAAACATTGGGGCTCCGGAGTCGCCCTGCATGGCGCACACCTGCGCGTTGTAGGCATCCCACGCGATACCGCAGGTGTATCCGGTAGCAACGCCCTTCTTGCACAGCTGCTGGCCGAGCGCCGCCTGGCCGCCGACGGCGTTGATGGTGACGCCAGAGTAGGAGCGAGTCAGCTCTGCTCTGTCGTTGAACTGGACGAGGGCATAGTCCAGCTCTGGAGAAACCTGCACGATGTTGCCGGCCGCGCCTACTTGTGGCGCATCGGCGGAGAATACTTCGTCCCCTGGATTTCCACAGTGTCCTGCGGTGATACCGACCTTATTTCCGTGTTGGTCATAGCCCGCAACAGCTAAGGTGCACATCTTGTTTGAGCCAACAAAAATGGGAGTGGACGGACCAAATAGTGCCTTACCTGTTGCTTGAACGTCGCGGGATTCACCTGGAATGTCCGGGGCGTTGAACCAGCTGCCTGGTACGCGGTGTAATACCGGGCCGAGGTGTTGAGCCATAATTTGAGCTTCGGGGTCGTTGCGCCAATGATAGTTAGGGCCATCGACAAGCCCCTCGAAGGTGGCTGGCGCAGGTTCTACGGCCGCCGCCGGTTGCGCTCCGAGCACTAACGTCAGCGCCGCCGCTGAACTACCTAGAAATGTGCGGACACGACGGGAGAAGTGCATAAGACTCACTGTGCTTTCAATCGACAACAGGTGCACGGTTCACAATACAGAAAATGTTAAAGAAGTGACACATGTGGTTTCGGGGCTTTTTCATTACCACGCCATAGTGGCATGCCACTGTCGACACCGCGGCTTCTCACCCCCGAACGTGCAAAGGCCGCCGAGGATCCCTGAAGTTCCTCGGCAGCCTACTTTAAACGCTTACTCGATCTCCACCAATGCTTGACCACCCTGCACGGGGTCGCCCGGGGAGACGTGAATTTGGGTCACAGTACCCGCGTTCGGAGCAGTAATCTCAGTTTCCATCTTCATGGCCTCGAGCACGAGCAGTACTTGGCCAGCTTCAATGGCCTCGCCTTCCTCGACAAGAACCTTGAAGACCGAACCAGCCAACGGAGCAACAACGGCATTGAGCGAGGTGCCCGACACCTTTGCATTTGATGGCTCAAGATTCTTTGCGGCGCTACCAAACACAATCGAGCCCAGCTGACGCTGTTCTTCCTCTACCTCGACATCGACACTGTAGGCGATACCGTTTACGGTCACTTTGAGTTTCATGATTTTCCTTTAAACACCTATCAGAAGTGCGGTTTACGAGTCTGGACAGCCTGACGGCCCTGCGCAGCCCACGTCCGGTGTCGGGAGAACTTGACTGCCTTAACCCGACCTCGGTTACCCAGGTAGGCAGACACCGCAGCACTGATGGCCATCAGGACATCTTCTGGGATCTCCACATCGGAACGCAGCTTGAGCTCTGCAAGTTCTGATTCCATGGAATCGAGGCGCGCAGTGAGTTTTTCTACAAGCTCCTGCAGCTCTTTGTTTGAAAGTTCGCTCATTGGATTCATCCCCTATGTTGGCCCAAGGCCGTGCTTCTTGGCGGGTCGGAAGACTCGCTTGTTTGCGAGCACTTCCAGCGCCATCGCGATCTCAGAACGAGTGTCAGCTGGGTCAATGATGTCATCCACGAGGCCGCGAGAGGCAGCCATAAACGGTGTGGAGAACGTATCTTTGTAGAGCTGTATCAGTTCTTCGCGCTTTGCATCTGAGTCCTCAGCAGCCTCAATTTCCTTGCGGAAGACTACATTGACGGCTCCATCGGCGCCCATCACTGCGATCTCAGCAGTCGGCCATGCGAAAACTCGATCGGCCCCAAGATCCTTCGAGCACATCGCCAAGTGCGCGCCACCATAGGACTTACGCATGACCACGGTGATCTTTGGAACGGTGGCAGAAGAGTATGCGTACAGCATCTTCGCGCCGTGGCGAATGATTCCGCCATGTTCTTGGGCCACACCTGGCATGAACCCAGGGACGTCGACAAACGTGACGAGCGGAATGTTGAAGGCGTTGCAGAAGCGAATGAACTTCGAGGCCTTGTCGGAGGAATCGATGTCCAATACACCCGACATGACGTTCGGCTGATTGGCGACGATACCCACGGTGCGTCCGACAACGCGACCGAAACCAACAACAATGTTCGGCGCGAAACCAGCTTGCGACTCAAGGAAATCACCACGGTCAACAATGCGTGTGATCACCTCGCGTACGTCATAGCCTTTCTTGCCTTCCACTGGGACGATGCCACGCAAGGTCTCATCTGGTTCAACGAGCAGGTCGGGATCGACCACTGGTGGCTCTTCAGTGTTGTTCTGTGGCAGGAAGCTGAGCAGCTTCTGCGCAATCAGAATTGCCTGCTCATCATTGTCAGCAATGAAGTCAATATTTCCGGCCTTAGCCATGTGGGCATCAGGGCCGCCCAGCTGCTCGGCGGTAACTACCTCACCGGTAACGGATTTGATAACGCCCGGGCCGGTGATGAACATGTTGGCGTTGCGGGTCTGAATGATGAAGTCCGTCAAAGCTGGCGAATAAGCAGCACCGCCTGCACAAGGGCCAGCAATAATAGACACCTGAGGCACAAGGCCGGAGAGTAGGACGTTCTGGTAAAACACCTTGCCGTAGCCAGAGAGAGAATCAATACCCTCCTGGACGCGCGCTCCGCCGGAATCATTGATGAATACGAACGGAGTACCCGTTGTCGCGGAGGCTTCCATCATGGCAGCGACTTTGTTGGACTGAGTTTCACCAGCCGAGCCGCCCATCACCGTGAAGTCCTGGGAGGCGACGTGGACAGGCCGTCCGAACACGGCGCCTACGCCAGTGACGACGCCATCAGCCGGGGCCTCGGCCTTGTCCATGCCGAATTCGGTGGTGCGGTGCTTGGCAAACATTCCGGTTTCCCGGAAGGTGTCCTCATCAATGAGCAAGTTGATGCGCTCGCGGGCAGTCAGCTTGCCCCGCTCATGTTGCTTTTCTAGTTTAGATTCGCCGCCACCGAGGGCGACAATTTTCCGGGCCTCTTCGAGTTTGTCGAGGCGCTCCTGCATGGAAGGTTCTTGAATAGTCATTTAGGTTTTTCCTTCTTACGCTGGCTCGACCTTGACGGTCTGGCTGCGGCCACCCACGGTGACCTTGTACTGGATCGGCTCACGGACGGCATTTGCTTCGCCCGAGGCCTGTGCCTTTTCCTTTTCGATCTGCTCAGCCGTCTTGCCAACATTCTTTGGCCCGTCTGGGCGCGACTTGAAGAATCCTGGCGCGACCCCTGGGAACAGCGCGTTAGTCAAGACATCCTCGTCGGTGCCATCAAAGCCCTCGAGCGCAGCCGCCTCAGCGGAAAGCTTGTCCCATTCCGGAGCCAGCAGATCTGCTGGCCGGACGGTGATTGCCTCCTTCTTGGTCTGCTCCTGAGCATGCTTGATGAGCTCAGGGTTGCGCTCGCCGATGCACTCGCCGTAGTAGCCGAGCATCAGGTCAGCGAACTCTGCAGTCATGACCTTGTAGCGACCCATGAGGACGTTAAACACGGCCTGAGTACCCACAATTTGCGAGGACGGAGTTACCAGCGGTGGGTAGCCAGCATCCTTGCGGACGATCGGAACCTCGCGCATCACTTCGTCGATACGATCGCCTGCTCCCTGAGCACGCAGCTGAGACTCCATGTTGGAGAGCATTCCGCCCGGGATCTGAGAGAGGAAGATGTTCGTATCCACCAAAGTCTTAGACTCGAACTCCTTGTACTTAGGGCGAATGCCCTTGAAGTGGTCACGAATCTTGATCAGGCGATCCATGTCTAGGCCCGTGTCATACTCGGTGCCCTCGAGCATTTCTACGAAGGATTCGGTCGGATTGTGGCCAGGCCCCAGGGACATCGATGAAATTGCAGTATCGACGACGTCAGCCCCCGCCTCAATGGCTTTCATCAGGGTCACCAGCGTGACACCAGTGGTGGAGTGGCAGTGGACGTTGATCTGAGTATCTTCGCCATAAGTGTCCTTGATGCCCTTGACGATGTCGTAGGCAGGCTGTGGCTTGAGTAGCGCGGCCATATCTTTCAGGGCGATGGACTGCGCGCCCATGTCCAATAGGCGACCAGCCTGCTCGATGTATCCCTCCACAGTGTGTAAAGGAGAAACCGTGTAGCAAATGGTTCCCTGTGCGTGCTTGCCTACCTTTGTCACTGCGTTCATGGCACGTTCAAGATTGCGCGGGTCATTGAGGGCGTCGAAGACGCGGAAGACATCCATGCCGTTTTCGGCGGACTTCTCCACGAATTTATCTACGACCATGTCCTCGTAGTGGCGGTAGCCGAGCAGGTTCTGGCCACGCAGGAGCATCTGCAGGCGTGAATTGGGCATCAACTTCCGGAAGGTACGCAAGCGCTCCCACGGGTCTTCGTTCAAGAAGCGGATGCAGGAGTCGAAGGTCGCTCCGCCCCAGCACTCGACAGACCAAAAGCCTGCCTGATCAACTTCTTCGCAGATTCCAACCATGTCTTCCATGGCCATTCGAGTAGCCATGAGGCTCTGGTGGGCATCGCGTAGGGCAACTTCGGTGACACCAATTGTTTTTGGACTCATGAGTTCTAGGGTAGGCCAACTCAAAGTGGTGCGCAGAGGTCCGACCACTCCTGCACAGGTCAGAAGGGCTTTGTTGAGAGTTGTTACCAAGGTGAGCTGCCACTTTGTGACTTACCCTCATGGCGGGAGTCACAGTGACATTTACCATAATTGACTGGAATTGTGTGAAATTCCCCAATTGGATGTAGCTTTATGCCCGATCCTGTGGTTTTACGAGTTTGAGCAGCACCGGCCCACGCACTCCAGCAGCACCACTGCAGCCCGTGGATTGACCACAAGAACCACACCCCGAAGCAGAACAGGAAGAGAGGGTTTCTCGCACTAATCCCCCACTACGCTCTAGGTTCTCCATGACCAGCTCCACAGTTCCGGCGCCGAGTCCGCTTCGCCGAGAGATTTCCTCTCGGGAAGCACAACCGGCCAGAATCGCGTTTCGCACCAACTCAGTCGGGGTCACAAGAACACCTTGAGAATTTGGAATGCCAACACCGCCAGCGCCCACGAGCCGAACAACTGCACTGCAAAACCGAACAACGTCCACTTGGTACCAATTTCTCTACGCTGCGCAGCGATGGTGGCCACACACGGCGTATACGCCAACATAAAGATCATGAAAGCCCACACAGCAGCCAGGGGATGTCCACCGGAAGACTGTTCAAAGTCGGCTCGGATCTGCTGCGACAGCTCGCTCTCTGCTTGCTCCGCTGGAGCAGCATCGGTGACATCTTCAACCGAGTAGACCTGCGACCAAGTGGAAATGACAGCTTCTTTGGCAACGAACCCAGTGATCAGCGGACCCGTAAGGCTCCACGAGCCGAAGCCAGCAGGCTGGAACACTGGAGCGACTACTTCGGAAACGACTCCATATGCGGAATCCTGCGGTGGTACGTCCTCGCCCAGTGTGTGTCCACCCCGCACGGGGATAGCCATCATGAGCCAAACGATGATCACAGTGGTGACGATAATGCCGCCAGCAGTCTGCAAGAAGCCCTTGAGCCGGAGCCAAGTCACCGAGCTGGCCATACGAACAGTAGGAAGCTGATACGTGGGCAGATCAATGACAAGCGGCTCGCTTGGCATCGCCCGCCACAGCGTAGCCCGCAGCGCCAAGCCGGTGAGAACGATCAACCCGATGGAGAGCAAATACATACTGAAGACCGCGGTGCCAGCGTGCTCTGGGAAAAAGACCGTAGCCAGCATGAGGAACACGATCAACCGCGCTGAACAGGAGGTAAACGGAATGAGGAGTGCAGTCAGGATGCGATGCCGCGGGCTGCCCAATACACGTGTTGCGGAAATCGCCGGCACGTTACAACCAAAACCAACGACGATCGGGATGAACGCCTTACCTGGCAAACCGATTGAGCGCATGACCCGATCGGTGACAACCGCCGCACGAGCCATGTATCCGGAATCCTCCAGCACTGCCAAGCACAAGAACATGAGCGCGAGCAACGGGGCGAAGGTGAGGACCATACCGACGCCGCCAATAAGGCCGTCGATAAGCAGGCCTACCAGCAACGGATTATCCCAGCCCATTGCCGTTAGTGCATTTTCAACCATCCCGCCAAACCAGCCGGTGATCAAAGTCTCCAGGCCGCTCTGCAACGGCGCTGCGACCACGGTTGTGATCTTAAAGACCACCCACATCACACCCAAGAAGAGAATTGGGCCGAAGAATGGGTGCAGTGCAAATTGGTCGATACGCTGCGTCAAGGTGTCCCGGGGGTCCCCCTCCACCACGGCTGCCTTCACCGCGGCGTCGAGATCAGCAAAACGCTTATCGACGTCAGCAACCTTTCGGATCCGCAACTTCGGCCGTCCCAGCTGCGCTAACACCACGCTTTCCAGTTCTTTCAAACCCGTGAACTTGCGACCGTTGACGGCCACGGCAGGAATGCCTGTGGCTTCACCCAATTTGTCCACATCAACTTGGATGCCCTGAGCTTCAGCGACATCCAACTTGGTAACAGCAAGAACGACGCGATAAGGGTGCTCGGAGATCTGCATCGCAAGGTTGAGTCCACGCGCTGGTGCGGTGGCATCAACTAACACCACTGCCAAGTCGGGCTGTTCCGATTCAGGCCGCTCAATGAGCATCTCGCGGGTTAGTTCCTCGTCGGGGCTCAGCGGATCAAGTGAATAGGTGCCAGGAAAATCGATGAGATCGAGCGGCTGGCTATTTTCCGCTTTCCATACGCCACGACTCACCTCGACAGTGGTGCCAGGCCAGTTGCCGGTCTTGACCTTTGCGCCCGTCAAGGCATTGAAGACAGTGGACTTTCCCGAGTTGGGAGCACCTACTAGCGCGACGATCGGCGACCCCTTTGGGGCGACAACAGTGGCAGCGGCCGAATGGCAACTCGGTGCACTTGCAATGGCGTTCACAGCTGAACGTCCAGTTGACGAAGGGTCTCTCGATCAAAAGCGTAGCGAGCGGTGCCCACCGTCACGATACGTCCGCCACCAGATACTCGTTGGCCAAGCTTTACCCTCCCGCCTGGACGTATGCCCAATTCACGCAAACGCATTGCGAGGGGCGGGTTGTCAGCTGTCGCTCGTTCAAGACAACAATCCGGCAGGCTTGCCAAGCAACCAATAGGTGCTTGGTCTGCGGAAATACAATCTTTACGAACACAGGTGGTGTCAGCAGAACGCTTGAACATATTTTTGCCTTTGCAACTGAAACTGCAGGCAGGCCCCTTAGGTCCGCCTACCCAAATCTTGGTAAGCCTTACCTTAACATCTTTGGGACGAGTTGTTCAATTGGCTATAGACACTTACAAGCTATCCTTATTTGTAGCTCTGACGTGCAATAGGCGTTCAAAAATAGGCCTCGAGAAGCCCCCTAAAGCTACTGGGATCAGCCAGCTCAGGATTGAGCTTCCGTCCACCGTTTCAGGTCCACCAAGTATTGCAGTGTCGCCTCTGCCTCCCACCTCTCCGGAGTTGAATCCGTGGCCAGATCGTCGATATGGTGCTGTTGCAAAGTTGAGCATCTCCTTGTGGCCGCAGCCGGAGGAAGTGGTTTCTTCAAAACCAATCGAAAAGCTTGCACGCTCACCCAAAACCCAAAACGACACTTAAGCGACAAAATCGACTCGCTAAAGCGACATCTAAAGCGACATTTCGAGATTCGAGTGAGAAAAACAAAACTCCCTACCAACATTTCTGCTGGTAGGGAGTTTATCTAGTAGCGGGGGCAGGATTCGAACCTACGACCTCTGGGTTATGAGCCCAGCGAGCTACCGAGCTGCTCCACCCCGCGACGGGCGTAAATCATTTCTGATTTCACCTCACCGTAACTTGATGTTTAACATCATGTCTCGGCGACAGGTGATTACTATACATACCCCCGCCACAATTGACCAATCCGCTGGTCACAGGCCTAACCGCGCGCCCATGCCCCGATCGGCCCCGGTACCACTGGAGGCAGATCACCAAGCAAAGCCGATAGGTTGCCGTCTTCCTCGACTGCTGAGGTCACTGTCTTCACTTTGCCACGCTTATTGTCCTGCTGTGGGGCGAACGGCATGCCGCCCATCGGCATCATCGATCGGCCCATTCCTCCCGCCATAGCCCCAGCTGCACCACTGCCACCAGCGGCAGGAGCAGTAGCAAATCCAGGGGCCGTCACAGAAGAACTCCCCTTGTTTCCTACCCGTCCTGCGGCACCTCCTAGTGGACCAGCACCAACCGGGGCGATACCGGCGCCAGCACCTCCAACTCCGCTACCTCCAGCGCCCGTGCCAACACCCGCAACCGTTGTCGAGGCCGCGCCGAGATCCGGGTTGAAATTGGCCCCCAGTCCTGCAGGTAGTCCTTGCCCCGCAGCGAGCTTGCCGACGCCACCAGTGCCAAACCCACCGGCCGCATGCTTGCCGACGCCACCAGCAATCCCAGGAACACCAAACTGTCCCACGGGACCCGCATGCCCTCCTCCGACTGGCATCGTGCCAACCCCACCGATGGGATCGACTCCCCCGAACGCGCTAGCTGCTTGAGTTCCAAATTCTCCAAGATTTCCGATACCACCCATACCCAGCTCACCCAACTGATCCAGCTGCTGCATATTTTCAGAAATCTGCCCGAAACTACCTGGCCCAATATCCTTTGGAGAATTCACCAACTCTTGCATCTGCGCAGTTCCGGCGTTGATTTTCGCGACGGGACCGGGGCGCCCATTGCCGTCGATAAGTCCCATTGCAGCTTGGACCTCACCGCCGCCCGCACCGCCCTGCTCCAGCTTCATCAAATTGCGAATCTGAGGCATTGCACTTTCAATTGCAGCTGGGAAAGTGCCGCCCATAAACTCCTGCAAGAACGCCTGTTCGGCCGCCTCACGTTCGACAGGATCCTGAATGAACGCAATTGCCAGTTCCGCCATCGAAACATGCATAGCGCTGGCCTCCGCCACCTGCCCCATGTAATTCACGGATGTTGACATTAGACCGGCATTTGTGGAAAATACGTCTGCTGCATCCGCCACTTGAAGAGCCTTCTCCACAGCCGAATTGATGCTGTCAGCTTTGTTGATCTCAGCGATGTCCCAGGCAGTGGTACGAATACTCTCCGCCAACACCGACGCATTCCGGGCCATACTTGACCACGATTCTGCCGAGGCAGCAACCGCTCCCGAATCCGTTCCCGCAAACGCAGCGCTCAACTCCGACAAACTAGCCGGGATCGAAACCGCAGGATGCGGAAAATCGAAGTCCTCGAAGATTTGGTCCGGTCGAGCGGGAAACAGCGTCGACTCCGCACCAACATTTCCGCCCTCATCCGCAATTTGCATGGCGCGCTCCGCCAAATCATCTTGGCTGGTTAGCGACTTTTCCGTGGCCCGCAGACCATCACGCAACCAGGCGACCTGATCTGCATACTTCTGCAAAGTCTGCACAGCCGAACCAACACCACCCTGCACTACAAAGCCATGAGCTGCGCCCATCTGATCGAGGCCAGATACATCGGAATAGGCGGCGGACAGGCCACCTTGATTGCCTGCCTTGTAGATTCCTCGGGCATCACTTGCCAAAGTATCTACGTCATCAACTTGGCGACTCAGCATCTCGGAATCTATCTGAATGTGTGCCATTATTTAACCTTTGCTCTACTTCTGGGTAAATGAACTGAAGATAGGCCAACGACTGATCACACACTTCTGAACTGCTCAGTTTCTTATCTAGGTCTGTAACAGTTACTTCCAACTGGCCTCCAGAAGATTGCGCTACTGAAGAACAATCGTGAATTTGGTCTTCTGCTTCTCGATACTGGTAAACACCAGGCATATTGGCGTTTACCGTGCCTCGTATGACATGCATTTTCCTTTGGATAGTGTCAAAGTCAATAGCATTCATAATCACGGAAACCGACCCAAAAAATCCAGCATCAGGAGCTGTTTGAAAAGTACAAATCTTGTAATCAGCCCCAGGCTCGTTCCCAAATCGCGATCTTTTCCCCAACCCGGCTTCCTTAAATACTTCGTCGGGCAGCTCAGTGCACGGGTCGAAGAGTTTAAAGTTCGGGTCTTTTGGGTCGAAGGTTGCTGGTGTTTGGACGTCGATAGTTGCGGTGTCTGCGCCGCCTGTTTCAGGCTCCCCTGTTGATGAAGACGCAGTGTCCGCAGTTGTTGTGGCGCAACTGGCGAGTGTGAAGCATGTGATTGCGATGGCAGTTGAGAGCTTCTGCTTTGAACGCGCGCGAAGTCGGCGCATGATCCCCCCTAGGAAAATTTGGCTTGTGTCAGGCGTCACTTAGTTCGCATTCTAAATGCAGATGCCCTCATTGTCTTTAGACTGCTGAAGCACCCCAAAAGGTTGCATTGTTTTCAAAATTTTCTCGGCACGAATAGTTCACTTGGACAAAGACGACACAGCACATGGAAAACCCCCGCCGAAGACCGGACCATAATGGTCGAAGGTCTATTGCGGGGGATCTACCGGAACTAGGAGTTACTGCTGTAGTTTTTGGACTTCAGCAACTGCCTTATCCAGCTCGTCAAGGGCCTTGCCGTATTCCTCGTGCGACTTGTCCTTCGCAGCGTTGAGGTTATCGAGTGCCTTGCGGAGGTTCTCCGTTGCTGCAGCGGTATCTGCTGGGGCAGGTGCCGGAGCATTCCCCTCGGCAGGCGCTGGGGCTTCACCTTCGGCTGGCTTCGGATCCTTTGCTTCAAGGTCTTTGGCCTCAGAAAGGTCGCTGGCAGCCCGTGGGTCAATACCTACCTGAGACAGCGCCTCGGCAATCGTCGGGGCATAGCCAACCTTGCCGTCATAGGACACCAGCACTCGCAACAGCTTAGGGAATGCAGACTCTTGGTCCTTGCGCTGCGAATACACCGGCTCAACGTAAAGGATCTTGCCGTTGCCAACTGGAAGCGTCAAGAGGTTGCCGTTGGTAAGCGTGTTGGTTCGCTCCCACAAGGCGCGGTCGCGAGCAATCTGGTCGGAGGACATCATGGTGTCCTGAGCCTGCTTCGGCCCCTGGGTCTGCGTATTCGTTGGCAAGACGCGCACCGTGATCTTGCCGTAACTGTCCGGATTGGAAGACACAGACATGTGCGCCGCCAAGAACTCACGATTCAGCCCTGGGAATGGGGTGATGAGTTGGAAAGACGGCTTACCTGTTTGCGGGTCCGCGGCAATTACGTAGTACGGAGGCTGCTTGAGGTCCTTGCGGTCATCAGGAGCGGTCGGGTCAGAAGGGACGGACCAGAAAGCATCATTGGTGAAGAAGACGCCAGGGTCATCCACGTGGTACTTGGCGATGAGTTCTCGCTGCACCTTGAACATATCCTCTGGGTACCGAAGGTGCTCCATGAGCTCTGGAGAGATCGCGGACTTTGGCTTCACGGTGTTCGGGAAAACGCCCTTCCAGGCTTTAAGCACTGGGTCCTCGGTGTCGAATTCATAAAGCTCCACGGTGCCGTCGTAGGCATCCACGGTAGCCTTAACTGAATTTCGCAGATACGCAGCCTTTTCATCCTGCAACGCTGGTGTCCCATCAGGATTCAAAGCGTCCTTAGTGAGCTGACCAAGCGAAGTGCGCTGGGAGTAAGGCAAGTTCTTCAAGGTGGTGTAGCCATCCACGACCCACTTGATACGGCCGTCGACAACTGTGGGGTACGTGGCGGAGTCAACCTTGAGCCACGGCGCCACCTTTTCCACACGGGTGCGGGGGTCGCGCTCGAAAATAATCTTGGAGTTGTCCCCAATGCGTTCGGACAACACTAGGTTCATTTCTTGGTATCGCAGTGCGAACATGGCGCGGTTGAACATATTGGACACGTCCACCCCGCCTTTGCCGTCGTAGGTGAAGTTGACGCCGTCGGCATCGTATTCCACCGGGTTGCCGGCGGTGCCAACAATGGCGTAATCCATGCTCTGGTGAACATCAGAGATCACTGGACCGTAATAGGTGCGCGGCTGCTCCACCTTGATGCCCATGTCGTTCTTGGCCTCGCGTTGCTGTGCCTGCAAATCAGAGACAGAGTAAAGCGGATAGCCACCACGAGTGGATCCGACATCACGGGCCACTTCATCAACCTGGTTCGCGGGTGCGCCAATAAAACCGTTGCCGTGGGTGTACACGGTATGCCGGTTCAACCAGTCTTTCTGGTTGCCTGAAAGTGCATTCGGGTCAAGCTCTCGAACTGCTACTACGTAGTCGCGCAGCTCACCATCTACCTTGTAGCGGTCAATCGCGAGGGTGTCTGGGAAGCCATAGAAGTTTTTCAGCTGCTGCTGCTGGGTGAACGTGTCAGAGAGCACTTCCGGGTCGAGCAGTCGGATGTTGGACACGGTG
Organism: Corynebacterium sp. H127; assembly: GCF_037482665.1. Classification (NCBI taxonomy): domain Bacteria; kingdom Bacillati; phylum Actinomycetota; class Actinomycetes; order Mycobacteriales; family Corynebacteriaceae; genus Corynebacterium; species Corynebacterium sp. H127. Next base: position 170,713 of record NZ_JBBHKY010000005.1, on the reverse strand, counting down.
GCTTCATCGTCTGCTACCGACTCAGTGTTGCCGCCTTCAACGCCCCAGTTCTCTTGGTAGGTGACCTTGTCATCGGTGAGCCCGTAGGCGTAGCGGGTGGCCTCGATATTGCGGCTGATGGATTCCGATTCCTTTTGGGCACGGTTCGGTCCGACGGAGAATTGCTCCATCATGAGAGGCCATGCGACACCAATCACTATCGACGACAGCAGCATCAACACTGCTGCAAGGACCGGAATGCGCAGGTCCTTGAGAAATACTGCAGAGAAGAACGCCACAGCTACCACAGCTGCGATGATCATCAGGAGGATCTTCGCGGGCAGATAAGCGTGAAGGTCAGTATAGGAACCGCCGGTAAAAGTTCCGTGTTCGTTACCAAGCAGGTCATAGCGATCCAGCCAATAGCCCGCTACTTTCACCAGCATCCACAGGCCGGCAGTGATCGCTAGTTGAGTGCGAGCAGCGTGGGAGACATAGCTCTTCTGCCCCGGCCCACCTGCACGAATACTGCCCAATAGGTAGTGTCCCACCAAGGCGATGAAGAAGCTGATCACAAGCAGGATCGACCATGTGTCCGCGATGATCCGCAGCACGGGAAGGACGAAGGCATAAAAGCCGTAATCCATGCCGAATTCGGGGTCCTTGATGCCAAAGGATTCCCGGTTGAGGAACAGCGAAACCGAACGCCATGCCCCCTGACCCGCGATGCCTGCCAACAGGCCAATGATGAGTGGCAGACCGATCAGGACCTTCTTTAAGGAATCTTCAACCATCTTCCGGTAGCCGTGAATCGGACTGTCCAGATCAAAAGCATCCAACGTGTCTGGGCGGTTTCGAAATGCTAAGAAACCAGCCGTCCACACGAATAACGCCGCAAAAATGAAGAAAATAAAAAACAGCACAACGCGTGTTATTAATACGGTGCTAAAGACCCCTCGATAGTTCACCTCCTGGAACCACATCCAGTCAGTAAGGTACGTAACCACAGCTGGGGCTGCCATGATCAGCACTGTCAGGAGGGCCAAAGCAATGCTGAGTCTCCGGACCGATCGTCTCGCTGGAGGTTGTAGGCTGGTCGCCAATTCCAACTCCTTCTTCCGTTGCAGGTATTCTCCTATACTCTACGGATTTTAAGATGGAATGGAATTCCTCCACTCCCCCACCGCGAAGGCAGCTCATGTACCCAGATGCAGCACTGAACAAGGCCATGCTCGAGGCAGTTGAATTCATCCACGCCGAAGGCTGGGATGCTAACCCCACTTTGTTTGCCCTCGTCCCCGTCGAAAAGCTCGGCTTGCCGGAGGAGGAAGGACCGCTCGCGCTCGTGGTACAAGATGACCTTCCCGGTGCTGTAGAAGATGTGCTCCCCACCATCGTGTGGCCGGAAGAGGTTGAGGGGGTGATCTTGGCCCAAGAAATCAAATTCAGTGATGCTGGCGCCCCGGCGCGTCCAGCACGGCTGTATTCTGGCGTGCTTCGCGGAGAACAAGAACTCACGCTGCTGCAACTGCGCCCCACCGAAGCAGAGCTCGCGGAACCGTTTGCAGAGGACAAGATCGACCTCAGAGGTGGCCCAGACGTAGCGCCAGGTGTGATCGAAGCGCTACGCTACACACTGGACGCTACGTCTGAAGACTACTAATAGGGAAAGTTTGGTTACCGTGCTTGGTCGTAAAGAGCTGGGGCAGCTAACAGCGCATCGTCGCGCGCTCGGAACATTAGGGCTGCTCGTACCGTTGGCGTTGGCCGGCGCGACCGCCTGCGGCAAAGACGAACCCGCCCCTAATCCGGAGACAACGCAACAGGCACCTACCGAGCTCCCGCGCACGAGCACGCCAGCCAGCACCTCAGCTGCCACGTCCACTGCCACGAATGCGGCAACGACGAGTCCAAGTGAAAAGCCGGAAGTATCCTCTGTTGCCAAAGAAGCTTCCAGCGTCCGAAAGGTCGCCGAAATGTACGGATCGCTGGCTCCCGAAGAGTTCTTCAAGATGTTCGAAAACTGCGCACCTAACGGTATTCCAGATTCCAGTGCCTGCACCGGCCCGGACGTTGGACAGTTCCAGTTTTTCAAGGGTGACGCGAAAGCCGCTTCCACCACTCAGCTGCTCACCGAGTTGCGGAGCTCCCGCGTAGTCGAGGACTCTGGGGATCGCATTGTTGGCTGGTCAACCCTGGGCACCACCGCAGTTATCACGGTGGTGGACAACAAGAAGGGGCTGACCATGCAGCAGATGGTCTCTTCCGACAAACAGGATCCGTTGAAAAGAATCTACGAATTAGGCTTGGCAACCCCGGCCGAGACTTCGACGCCTACGCCCACTGCCGAAAACCTCTAATTCGAGCAGGTAGTTACTTCTCCTCCGGAGTTGTATGCCTCAAGCTGTCGGATTGCGTCATCAATCGTCGCAACTTTCAGGACAGTTAAGCCCTCAGCCTGCGACCGCATTGCCTCAGCACAATTGTCCTGCGGGGCTAAGAACACCTCCGCACCAGCCTCTTTCGCGGCGCGGACTTTGTGCTGGATTCCGCCGATGGGGCCGACTTTGCCGGCGGCGTCAATCGTTCCAGTACCTGCGATGAACTTGCCGCCAGTGAGTTCGCCCGGACTGAGCTTATCGACGACAGCAAGCGAAAACATCAGGCCTGCGCTGGGCCCGCCAATATCCTCGAGGTTGTACTCAACCTTGGTGTCATCTGCTGGAACAGAACCCATGGTGATGCCCAGGAAACCAGTCCCTGTGTGCGGGTTCTCCCCCAACTCGATTTCCTTAGTGCCGCCGTCGACAAGCGTGACGCTTACTTTCTCGCCCGGTTTTTTAGCAGACACTAAGCCTCGCAGCTGATCTGGGGAGTGAATTGCGATGCCGTCGATGGCAGCGATGCGTTCGCCTGCGGCCAAGTGGTCTTTGGCGGGCCCATCTGGTGTGACCTCTTTGATTTCTACTACCGTTGGGCGTCCAAGATAGTTGAAGGCGGCGAGCGTCGCGGAGGATTCAGAATCGACGAAGGCCAGCTGGTTTTGCTGGTTGATCTCTTCTTCGGTCATGTCCTGAGGGAAAACTGACTCGATGGGGACAATGGTGTCCTCGCTGAACAGCCATCGGGCTACTGCCTGGCTCAGCGTCATTTGCGTTCTTACGGAAACCGTCGTCATGTTGAGATTGCCGGTAGTTTTATCCACCTCGGCACCAGCGATGTTGACGATCTGTTTTCCGTCGTAATCTGCGAGCGTATTGTATGTGGGCCCTGGACCTTCTGCCGCATATGGCACCGTCAGCGGAATATCCGTAAACGGCACTGTGGGTGCGGAGATGAGATAGGTAAACGCCAGCACAGGGATGGCGCCCCAAATTACGGTCTTGGATCGACGATTCACGCCTTGCAACCTTACCTGCTTCTGGGCTGTTCGCTAACAGCGTCCCGCGGAGAGGGTTTTTTCTCCCAGCTACTGCGGTAGTTTGGTGATTATGAGCGACAATAACAACTTCTTTTTCGGCTTTAACGGCGGCAATTCTGGTGACTCCGGTGGCAACTTCGGAGACTTTTTTAACCAACTTGGACAGATGTTTAGCGGTGGCTTTAACTCGCAGTCTGACGAGCCGGTCAATTATGAATTAGCGCAACGCATAGCTAAGCAGCAGATCGGCAAGGTCGCGGCGGTGAGCCAAAGCGATCTCACAGCCGTACGTGAATCCGTGCGACTGGCGGATATGTGGCTCGACGATGCTACGGTCCTCCCAACTGCGGAAGGCACGGTTACCGCGTGGAATGCCGAGCAGTGGCTGGAGGCCACTTTGCCAACTTGGAAGCGTTTTGTGTCGCCCGTGGCAGCTCGGATGAATGAAGCACAGCTCGAGCAGCTTCCAGAAGAGGCCCGGCAAATGGTGGGCCCGATGCTCCAGATGATGAATTCAATGTCTGGCATGAACTTTGGCATGCAACTCGGGCATGCTTTAGGTGACCTGGCTAAACAAGCTCTCACGGGTTCTGATTTCGGTCTCCCCGTGGTGCCGAGCGGCACGCTTGCGGTTCTACCACTGCAGCTCACCGCAATGGCTAAGGATCTGGAAGTCCCGTCACAGGAAGTGATGGTTTATGTCTGTGCCCGCGAGGCCGCCCGCCAGCGCCTGTTTAAGCATGTGCCGTGGCTGGTGGAGCGCCTGGTTTCCTCAGTTGAGGAATACGCAGCGGGTTTGGTGATAGATACCTCCCACATCGAGGAAGCAATGCGGGAACTGAACCTGGAATCCGGGGATCCTTCCCAGATTCAGGATGCAATGCAGCGTCTACAGAACCTTGACCTTTCGCCTCGCATTACTTCCCGAAATAGCGGCGCCACCAGCCGACTTGAGACGATGCTGGCGTTGGTTGAAGGCTGGGTGGAGCTGGTTGTCACCGAGGCTATGGGCGATCGGGTGCCGAGCACTCGCGCTATGAATGAGGCTTGGCGACGCCGCCGCGCAACCGGAGGCTCCGCCGAGAAGGCCTTCGCCAAGGTGGTAGGCATCGAGTTTTCCGCACCTAAGGTTGCCGAAGCCATGGAGTTGTGGCGACGCGTAGGGATCGCAGTGGGAACTCAGCGCCGCGATGCGATCTGGGATCACCCCGATTTCCTCCCAGTCGCCGAGGATCTAGAAAACTCCGCCGGTTTTATCGACGCCTTGCTTGATGAAGACGAAAACGGCGAGTTCGATCCAATCGCCGAGATCAACGCACTAGAAGAAATGCTGCGGAACCAGTCCAAGCAGGAGGACTCTGACGATGCTGACGGAGAAGGGTCAGATAAATAGCTAGATCTGCCGCGCGAGCGCCTCAAGGTAGCCTTTGGCGCGCTCCGCATGGCGGGCTTTGTCTGCCCACTGCCAAAATTCAGCCGAGTGCCCCGTGCGGATGAACGTGTGCACAAGCTCGTGCACTAGCACCGCATCCAGTACATACGCAGGAACATCTTGTAAGCGGTGCGAAACTCGAATCTCCCCTGTCGCTGCGGTGCACGAAGCCCAGCGACTGTTTTGGTTGGTCACCCAGCGGATCTTGGTGAATCTTGCCTGACCATTCAGGATCTCCTCATTGAGGTGGTGTGCCCGTGTCTCCAGCTCGGAATCTGTCATTGCTGCCGCGGCAAGTTGCAGCTTGTTTTGCAGCTTTGCCACCAGTTGCGCTACTTCATTCTTCTCCTGCTGTGGTGGCATCCCGGCGGGTACTCGCACGACGATCTTGTCACCGACGAGCTTCGCGCTGATCGTGCGTTTACGTTTCGGGGAACGTATTACCTCCACCTCATGTGCCATAACGGGCTATTGTATGGCACATGGGGGGAATGCTAAAGCTATCTTGTGCTGCTCGGATCGTGATTCGCCCCGGGCCGGCACTACAGTTTGGGGTCGACGCGACGAGGTCTGGGATCATTGATTCGATTGCACCGCAACATATCGGGGCCGTGGTGAAGACGCTCAATGCCACTCGAGCACCAGTGAGTAGGGATGAACTACAGACGAGGTTGGTGTCCAGCGGGCTGGATGCTACCGCTGCGAGTTCGCTTATTGCGGACTTACTCGCTTTCGGAATCCTTTTGCGCTGCAGCACGGTCGAGCCTCGGGTCGGTGTTCTTGGTCGTGGTGCGCTGGCCTCAGAAATATCAGAGCTGTTGGCACGCAGCGGTTGTACAGTCCGACGTCCGCTCAGAGGCGAGACGGATACCCGCTTCTTGCGAATGTTGCCTCCAGAGGTGCCGCTAGTGGCTGCGGATAAACTAGCGCATTCGCGGGCGTTGGCGCCGGCGGTTCGCAACGGTCACCGGGAGTTCTTTTTGCCTGTTGCGCTTGTCGACGGCATTGGCCTCGTCGGCCCCGTCGCTTCCCATGATTCGGGCCCTTGTCCGCTGTGCGTTGATTTGCATCGAGTTGCAGTAGACCCTTACTGGACACAGCTGCTCACCCAGCTGTCGGTATCTGCGGCAGCACCGTCGCTGGTACTGGTTGCAGCCACCGCGGCACAAGCTGTCGCGCTGGTATTGCAGCACTTAGGACTGCATGCACCTGCCGTCGGCAGTCCGGTAGCGCCACTTGCTCCCGGCCGAACGTTGCAAGTAGATCCGTACCGGACGCACCGAGAGTTCTTTTTGCGCAGTCATGCTGGGTGCCCGTTATGCTTCGAGACGCAGCACCTCAAGCAAGGATTCGCCGAAATTCGCGACCTTGACCGGGCCAATTCCTGAAATGTCTAACAGTTCTTCCTCCGTCTGTGGCTGGGCTTCGGCGATCGCCATCAGGGTGGCATCAGTAAAGACGATATATGCCGGTACCTGTAGCTCTTTCGCGATGTCCAACCGCCACGCACGAAGCTTCTCAAAAAGTCCCTCATCTGCATCGCTCGGGCAGTCTTCGCAGCGACCGAGAACCTTAGCCTGTGGTGTGCTGAGTGGTGTGCCGCAAACGCGGCACCGCTTAGGACGGACGCTGCGGGGCGGGACATCTACGGCTTCGGCGACGATTCCGTCTAGGAACCGGCTTCGTTTACGCGATTGCCGACCGCCTTCCTGTCGCGCCAACGCCCAGGAGCAGTTCAAATGCTCCCGCGCGCGCGTAATCCCGACATAAAACAGCCTGCGTTCTTCTTCGATTTCTGCGTCCCCAGCCTTGATCGCAAAAGAAATCGGCAGCGTGTTTTCCACCAAGCCAACCAGGAATACAGCATCCCATTCCAGTCCCTTCGCCGCGTGGAGAGAGGCTAGCGTAACCCCATCTACCTGCGGTGGAGCTTTGGCTTCCGCGCGGTTCTTCAGCTGAATGAGGATAGCCTGGAGATCGCTATCAGGGGTGGCTGTTCCGAGCTCCTCGATCAGTTCTACGAGCGCAGTGAGCATTTGCCAGCGTTCCCGAGCCTGTGCGCCTTCCGGCTCAGTGGGAGTGAGTCCCAAAGGAGCTAGCGCTGCACGGGCTAGCACAGCCACCCGTGGCCCGATAGCTTCTTCTGGCAGGTCGTCTCGCTGCGCGTTACGAACCAAAGTGGAGATAGCCTGCTTGATCTCTGCGCGCTGGAAGAAGCCATCTCCGCCGCGGACTTGGAATACAATCCCGGCATCTGCCAGTGCGGTTTCAAATACTGCCGACTGCGCATTTATTCGATAGAGCACTGCGATCTCTCGCGCTGGGGTCCCGGCCGCGATGAGCTCCTTGATGCGCTTAGCAACCGCGCGGGCCTCGGCGGTTTCATCTGGATAGGACTTAAATGTCGGCTCGGGGCCGCCCGGACGCATGCCCACGAGCTCGAGCCGTGTCCCCGCTACCCGCCCTTTAGCTTGCCCAATAACTGTGTTGGCTAGTCGCGTTACTTCCGGAGTGGATCGGTAGTCACGCTGCAAGCGCGCCACTGTGGCGTGCGGATACGTCCGCGAAAAGTCCAGCAAGTAGTTCGGAGTTGCCCCGGTAAACGAGTAAATGGTCTGGTTAGCATCACCGACCACGGTGAGATCGTCTCGGTCTCCCAACCAAGCCTGCAGTACCCTTTGTTGGAGCGGGGTCACGTCCTGATACTCATCCACCACGAAGCTGCGGTATTGTGCGCGGAATTCTTCCGCTACCGCCGGCGAATTCTCGATGGCCCCCGCGGTGTGCAGCAGCAGGTCATCAAAGTCCAGCAGCATGCCATTTTCAGTGGCTTTGGCCGCTTCATAGCGCCGATAGACTTCCGCCACTTGTTCCGCGGCGACCGGCGGGGTGCGATGGTGCTGTGGCGCAAGTTCCGCATACTGAGCTGGCGTGATCAAACTGGCCTTCGCCCACTCGATCTCGCCGAGAATATCGCGAACTTGGTCCGTGCTGGATTCGAGCCCCACCGAGCGCACTGCCCGCCCAACCAGTGGAAACTTATTGTCGATCAAAGTCCAACGCAGGGAGCCTGCCACTTGTGGCCAGAAGTATTGCAGTTGCTTCCGCGCTGCTGCGTGAAAGGTGCGCGCTTGGACTGCCCCAATTCCCATCAACGCCAAGCGGTGCCTCATTTCAGTGGCCGCACGGCTGGTAAATGTCACCGCAAGCACCCGATTTTGGCTAACAAAACCTTGGTCGATTAGGTGCGCTATGCGATAGGTAATTGTGCGAGTTTTACCGGTACCTGCACCAGCCAGAATGCACACCGGCCCCCGCGGTGCTGTGGCAGCAGCGCGTTGATCTTCATCGAGCTTGCTCAAATCAATCATGCTTGTTCCTTCTGTGCGCTGATCCAGTTGTCAATAAGCGTTCGGGCGATGGAACCGGGTGGTGAAATCGGCAAGGCGTCAAGATCCTGCAATCCAGCCCACCGCGATTCCGCTAGTTCTTCATCTGGGTCTTGAATCGGTGCTTCGTCTTCCGTGAAGGCATGAAAACCTACCATCAATGACCCGGTCATCGGCCACGATTGTGAACTCAGATATGTCGGTGTTTCTACCCTCCGACCGGTTTCTTCCAGTACCTCACGGGCGAACGCCGCCTCTAGGGTTTCCCCTGGAGAAACATACCCGGCGATCAGGGAAAAGTAGGCGGGTCGCAGCCGGTTTCGCCCGAGTAGAATCTGGTTTCTTCCGCGCAGCTCCACTATGCCAATCACGGCGGGATCGATGCGCGGAAACACCATGCTTCCCTCAGGAGTCGTCGCATGCGTTTCATGCTGATGTAGTGGCCCACCTGTGCGGGGATCGAAGTGGAAGTCCTCACGATGCCGCAGCAGGGCGACGGCGCGCATTACGCGGGCATCGTCAGTGAGGTCGCGTATCGACGCCACTCGAGCATCATGCTGGTCGCGCAGGGCTTCTAGTTCTTCTTCACTGACTCGAACAGCGTGGTGTGGCCAGTCAAGGTTGCTGGAGAGATGCGCGAGGGCGGCTGCTGGCAGCCAGAGCGCGGAACCATTGTCGTCGACAAGCGTGCGATAGCGTGGCGTGACAATCAAGGAGGACACGAACTGTCAGGCCGCCTTAGAATACTCGTCGGACGTAGAGCAGGCGGTCGCCTGGCTCCACGATTTCAGCTTCTGGGGCATCGATGCGGTACAGCTCGCCAGAGCGCACCACACCGAGAACGATGTCTGCTAGGTGACGAGGATTGGCACCAACTTCGTCCTCCCCCACCAGGCGCTCGGCGATGGAGAATCCTTCGTCTGGGGAGAGCAAGTCCTCCATCATTTCCACCACTGAAGGGGTCACGGTGGCTAGCCCGAGGAGGCGGCCGGCTGTCTCAGAGGAAATCACCACGGAATCCGCACCGGACTGCCGCAGGAGGTGCATATTTTCTGACTCTCGCACACTCGCGACAATCATGGCGCTCGGTGCGATCTCACGCACGGACAAGGTGACCAGAACAGCGGTGTCGTCCAGGTTTGGTGCAACTACCACGGCTTTGGCCCTAGTAACACCTGCAAGTTTCAGCACATCAGACTTGGTGGCCGAACCTTGAACGGTGGCTAGGCCCTGGTTGGAGGCAAGTTCGAGCGCATGCAGATCATTGTCGATTACCACGATCTGACTAGCCGGGGTGCCGTCAGCGAGCAAGGCTGCGACGGCGGAGCGACCCTTGGTGCCGAATCCGATGACTACAGTGTGATTGCGCAAGCGCTTCCTCCAGCGTTGAATTTGCAAGGCCCGTCGAGATTCCTCGGTGAGCACGGACAAGGTCGTGCCGACCAAGAGGATCAGGAAGGCGATCCGAAGTGGGGTGATAATGATGATATTGATGAGACGAGCGTGCTGCGTCACCGGCGTAATGTCACCGTATCCCGTGGTGGACATTGATACCGCTGAGTAATACACGGCATCGATGAACGTCAGATGCTCTGTATAGCCACCTTCATCAAAGTACGCGAGTAGCGCAACAAGAGTCATGAGCAATGTGGCGTAGACGAACCGACGGATGATCAACGCCCACGGACTGGCATAACTACCGCCCGGAATCCGGACAATGTTAGTCAGGGCGTGATCCGGAAGATCGTTGAGTTCCATGTCACCGCGGAACTGTTCTCCGATCCGTTTTCGCATCCCTTGCTCCCGCCTTCTCATCTTCGTTGGTGACGTGCTCAGCTCATCGGCTGCAATAGCTGCGCCAATTCACTAGCGTCAGGTAGTCTACCTGGCTCATAAGAAAATCCTGCCCCTACGTAGTAAAAGGCTGCGCGAATTTCCGATGGGTCCACTTGCCTACCGAGTCGCATAGAAAGCAGTTCGGCCCACGCAAGGCGGTACACAGCAAGCTGGATACTGGCCGAACGTAGTTCCGCCCCAGCGGGAGGCTTGCCGGTCTTCCAGTCAACGACCATCCAGCCAGAATCTTCTTCTTCGCCTTCGTGAAAAATCGCGTCCATCCGTCCCCGCACTACGTGAGCACCGATACTGACTTCAAATGGTTGCTCAACATATGCTGGTGTCCGGTCGGCCCATTCGGAGGCAAGGAACGCCTCTTTGAGTTTGATTACAGCTGCGTCGCTGACTAGCTCCTCGCCCATCCCCGGCAACTGTTCCTCATCCAGGAGTGAAGTAGCGCCGAAGCGCTGCTCGAGCCATTCGTGGAATGCCGTGCCTCGCTTGGCAAAGGAATTTGGTTTGAATGGAACTGGACGGATGCTGCGACGTGCAAAAAACTCAGGGTTCGCGGAAAGCGCCACCATGTCGGTTGCCGTCAATTCCGCAAGTACGGGGACCTCGATGCATGTAGCGCTGAGTCTGTCTTGCTCTTGGATGAGCGCCGTGACATCGGTTTCCCATTGTTTACTAAGCTCACTGTCTGCGCTGCGATCCGGCAGCCCGGTTTCGATTGCGGCCCTGACGCGGGCAGCGCCATCGGCCACTGCTTGTCGACGCCCGCCGAGCGCATCCACCGGGAAGATCCCGGATTCGGGAGCTACTGCCTCTTGGGATTCACTGAAGTCTTCCTCCCAATAGTCGACGGATTCTGGCAGTGCTTCCTTAATGTTGAGCAGATGCTGATAGGGGGCATTTTGGTTGTATTCCTTACTTGCCCAGTTATAGGACGCAGACACATAGAGGTTCTGCTGACTGCGTGTGATCGCCACATAGAACAGCCGCGTCGCTTCGGCTTCTTCGTTGCGCCGAAATTCTGCTTTGTGCTCAGCGATAGCCTGATCGAGTTCCTTGATTTCTTCGATACCTGCAATGTCTAATACTGGTGCACCGGAAAGGTCATCGGCTGCGCGGGCATCGCCACGCAGTGTGGATGGGATCTTGGTGATGTCGCCCAGCCATGTCTTCACGGAATATCCTTTAGCGGTTTCGTCGACATAGGTGCGATTATCAGCGTGGACTACGGCAACGTGCTGCCACTCCAAGCCCTTTGACTTGTGAACGGTAAGCAACTGCACGCGCTCGGATCTCACGCTGACTTCCCCAGGTTCCAAGCCATCTTCCTCTGCCACTGCCAGATCAAAATAGTCTAGGAGTCCTCGCAGTGTTGCTCCTGGGGTGCTTTCAAACGCGGCTACTTCTGCGGCAAAGGCATCTAGGTGAACAGTTCCGATCGCACCATCTGCCTGTGGGTCTTGTCTGGCAAGTACTTCTGTCCGGACCCCCATGACTGTTTCGATGTCGGAAAAGAGATCACTGAGCCCACGGCTGATGCTGTGTGTACGCAGGTGCCGGAGCGCTGCCGCCAGTTCTCGGAGCCGTTGGTATCCCGAGTCGGAGTACTTTTCGGATTCCCCGAGGTCCGCAATGGCGTCGGTCAGCCCGACCGATACGGCGGGATCGGGACTTTCGGCATTTGCAACGATCCATTTAAGTTTGGCCAGCGGGTCGTGGGGTTCCTCGCCAGCATTGTCCTTGGTTCGTCCCCCTAGATTCCTGGCACGCTTGTGCAGCGCGATCAGATCGTTGGAGCCGAGCTGCATCGCCGGTCCGGCAAGGATACGCAGCGCTGCTTCATTGTCTTGGGGATTGATTAGCATCTTGGCGATGCAGATGAGATCTTGCACTTCCGGAACTGTCAGCAGACCAGAGAGTCCCACCACTTCAACTGGGACTTCCCGCTCTCGGAGAGCTGCAACCATGGGGGCAATATGCTTCTTCTTCCGCACGAGCACCGCACCAGTGAACTCATCAGTACGCGGCCCGTGAAATGCCTCGGCCAGATTGTTTGCTACCCAATCAACCTCTTGCCGCGCGTTAGCAAACCATGCAAGCTTCACTTGGCCCTCACCACGAGCAGCTAGAGCTGCAAGAGGCTGGACGGGGCGCTTACTTCCGTGGGCTTTGAAAGCAGCATCGGCAACCACATTGGCTGCTGTGAGCACTTTCGATGGGTTTCGGAACGATAGCGTCAATTCTGCTTTAGGGGCCTCTCCGGACACTGCGCCTTCCGGAGTAACCTGCGGAAAATCATCGACAAACCGTGCAAGGTTCGCTGCAGTAGCCCCACGCCAACCATAAATGGATTGCATGGGATCTCCCACGGCATTGACGGTTAAGCTCGGATCGTGCCCTCCGAACAAGCTTCGCAGCAGAACACGTTGGGCGTGGGAAGTGTCTTGGTATTCATCCAGCATGACCACACCAAATTTCGCGCGTTCGCGCTGTCCTACCTCAGGATGCAGGGAGGCCACTCGAGCAGCCAAGGACATCTGCTCGCCGAAGGTGATCACGTTCCGCGCGGCAAGCTCCTGCTTCAAGATCTGAACGAGTGGCAGGAACTGCAGCCTCCGCGACTGCGGGTCTAAGAACTTACTGCGTGCTGCAGTGCGTTTTGCTGGTTTACCTTTGGCATCAACCGCGTCGTCGAACGCGCTTAGAAAGGCGTTCGACTCTTCTACGATATCTGTGAGAGTCACCATGTGATTATCGATTTCCGCAGTTAGATCAAGCAGATTCTTGGTGACATTTCTTAGCTGATTCGTCTCGCTAAGTTCCCCGCGGTAATTGCTTACAACTTCTCGTGCGATGCTAAAGAGCTCGGTGTTAGTGATCAATCGTGCCGAGGGCTCGACGGGGAGCAAAAGACCGTACTCTCCTACGATGCGACCTGCGTAGGAGTCATAAGTAGAAACCGTGGGGTTGATGTTTTCGAGCAGTTTGAGCAACTGCAGCGTCGGGTCAACGTCACGGGCCTGCGGGGACATAGCAAAAGAAGTCAGCCGGTCTCGAATGCGTTTGCGCAGTTCTTGGGCTGCCTTACGGGTGAATGTCAATCCCAGTACCCGTTCCGGTTCTACGAAGCCGTTAGCAACGAGCCACACCACGCGATTCGCCATTGTTTCGGTCTTACCTGCTCCAGCGCCGGCGACGACGAGCATCGGCCCAGGTGCCGCCCCAATGACCTCTTCTTGTTGTGGAGTCGGAGGGAACTTCTGTTGTTGAGCGATAGCTAGGTCCGCAGGAGAAATTCGGGAGTTAAACATTAGTCAGGGCCTGTCCTTCCGCCCTAGCGGGGCACATCGACTTCAGTGTGCAAAGATCGCAATGCTTATTTTGAGTGGCCAAGAATTCGGGCCCGATCAGTGACACAACGACATCAGGCAACAAACGCGCAAATTCCGCTAACTGTTCTGCGCTCTTGGGGTCTTGCATCATCTCCTTCACTTTCACAGTGGGAGAAGCAGGATAAACCAGCAGCCCGCCACCAAGCCGACTCGGGTCTGGCTGCTGTCCAGAGGTTGTCACTTGCCCCTCATTCCAAGAACCACAGGCTAGGGCGAGTTGATATGCAAATAGTTGCGGGTGAGTTTTGACCTCTTCCCCGGATACCGACGTCTTGCCAGTTTTAAGATCCACTACCAGGAATTCCTCGGCAGAGTTTCGTTCAAGCCGATCCATACGGCCCGCGATATGCACCGGAGTTCCGTCATCCAGCTGCGCTACCGGCACGTTTACTGTCACTTCTGCCCCGAGGAGCGAGCGTCCCTCCACCCAATCCAGTGTGCGGGTTACTACTCGGTGCCAATCTGCGGTTTCGGCATCTTGCTTCCAGCTGGGAAACTCAGTGTTAGCGGCATAGGCTTCGTCGAGAATTTGTTCTATCTCAGTGCGACTAACTCCACAGGCAGCGGCTTCTGCGCCTGCATGCAGGAGTATGCCTTTGAAGAGGTAAATCGGACTGTCATCGTCCTCCCCGTAGCTACTCAAGGCCGCGCGAAGCGGACACAGCAGTGCGGTCTCGATTTTCGAGGGAGATATTCGCACGTGGTCTTGAATTTTCAGCACAGTCTCGGTTTCTGATGGCGCTGCCAATCCCCACCAGTGATCGGGATGCGCACCATACAGCCCAGCCTTTGCTAGCCTTGCCAGCTGGCGGGCGGCCTCTGCTTTGAGCCCCGCAGCTGCATCCGCAGATTCAAGCACGCGACGAAGTTCCGCAATGACGCTGCTGCGAGAGAGCACCCGCGGAAATGCAGAGGTATCTTTCGTCGCCGTGGCATCTCCGGGAACTAATTCAGGTGCACCATCGAATCCGACCTGTACATCGAGCTCTTCCCCAAGTTCTTCAAGAAAGCGCGATGGCTCATCGACTTCATCTGAATCGGGGGAAATCACGGCGGTTACCAGCAATTGCGCGGTAGCACGCGAACACGCCATCCGGAACAATCGACGTTCTTCGGAAACTTTCTCAGCGGTGCGAGAGGTAATCAGGTTGGGGTCGATGCCACGGTCATGCAGCTCAATGAGGTCCTCTTGTCCAAAGAGAGACCCTGTTTCTGCAAGTGCCGGCCACGATCCTTCTTGCACGTTAGCGACCACTACGATTGGCCAGTTCCGGCCGATCGTGGCGTGAGCCGTCAACAATGCCACTGCCTCAGGTGCAAAGCCGCGGCGATCACGCGCACCGGTGGGAAGCTCTTGCTCGGCGATATGAGACACAAATCTGTTCAATGAGGCGGCTGGAGTTCGCTCAACGAAGTCACCTGCGGCGTCGAAAAGCGCCATCACAGCATTGAGGTCGAGATCAGCCTGGCTGCCTGCTGCGCCGCCTCTCAGAGAAGCATTCATGAGCCGATCCGATAGCTCGGTGGCATCCCATACTTCCCAAAGTACTAGTTCTACCGAAGCGCCCTGCTTGGTGGCTGCGATACCTGCCGTCAGGACGCGGTGCAGCCGGTCGAAGATCTCTTGCTCTCTATCTGTCAGAAATGAGCGGAATTCCTCGGGCATCGGCTCGGAGGTAGTCAGCGCCGCTCGCAGCACGTCACTAGCGCGACGGATTCCGCCCCGCTTCATTTCCGCCTGACGTAGCCCGCGCAAGAGGCGCCGTAATGTAACTGAGTCCGCACCGCCGATGGGTCCGAGCACTAGCTCCTCCAGCTCAGACTGGGTGAGTTCATCAGAAACCGCCTTGAGCGCGAGCAACAGGCTGGAGACAAGACGTTGCTCCGCCAAGACCACATCGGTGGGCTGCAATGTAACGGGGACGCCAGCTGCCAACAATGCTCTACGCAAACCAGCCACAGCGCCGCTCGTTCGCACGACAACCGCCATATCGCGCCACGGCACGCCGTCTATAAGGTGAGCTCGTCGCAGTCGGTTCGCGATTACAGCAAGCTCAGTCGCAGGGGTCTCGGCGTAACGAATGCTCGTAGTCGGCACATAGAATCGGCGTGAAAGACGGATCTCGTGATCAATCTCCCACTGCTGTAATGATGCGGGTGAAGCTCCTCGAAAATGAAAGACGGCATGCTCAGGATTTCCTGCTAAGAGTGAGAACCGAGCAGAGGCACTGAATTTCTCCACTAGTTTCGCTGACTCTGGATCTAAGTTTTGAGCATCGTCAACGATGATGCTCTCTATCCGACTTTGCTGCTCCAGCAGAAACTCTTGATCTGCCTCCAGATGCGCTAGCGCCGCTGCAACCAGCTCCGATGCGTTATAGAGTTGGGCTCCGGAGAGCTGAGTAAGCTGCTCATACTCCTGGAGGAAAGCTCCTGCCGCTACCCACATCGGCCGGTTGTGGATGGCACCAAGGCTCTGTAGATCAGAGGGACCGAGTCCGCGTTCTTGAGCTCGAAGCAGGAAATCACGCAACTGGCGCGCAAAACCGACCATCAAAAGGGCGTCCCGCACATTTTCTGGCCAATAACTCTCCGCCTGCTCAGCTTGGATTTGGAGAAGCTCCTGAATAAGGACATCCTGCTGAGCGCCGGTTATAAGGCGTGGGCTTCGCCCTAATGCCGCATCTTCTTGCCCTTCCGCAGTGCCAAGCCGTGCGCTCCGCACCAATGCGAAAGCAAAGGAGTGCACAGACCGCACCAGTGGCGCTTCGGAGGCATACCCGATTCGTGGTAGTTCTAGCGCTAATTCGCGACGTAGGATTGCGCCGGATTCCTTAGAAGTAGCCAGTACTAAGATCCGCGCTGGATCAACACCAGCTTTAATTCGCGCCAGCACCGTATCAATCACCAATGACGTCACGCCGGAGCCAGCGGTGCCGGTGACCCGCCACCGACCGGGTTTTTCAGTTTGTGCAGCCGTGAGCAATCCTCGCGCCGGTTCTGACCATGTCCGCGACGCTGCAGTCGCCTCTGGCGCAGGGACCAGCTTTACTTCCAGCTTTTCCGGTGGTGCGAACCGGGCGGAAGGCACGAAATCTGTCATGCCACCATTGTGGCAGAGCAGTCGGACATCACTGCGGTTACCCACCACAACACCCAGAACATGTGTGCTAAATATGGATGAGGGTTTCCGCCACCCTACCTAAGCGCACCGCCATTACTTTCTGGTCTTCCTCTTGGAGTACCGAAACAAAAATGCGATATAACAAGGCACGCAGGAGCAACGCGGTGAAATCAGGCACGTGCGAAAAGCGGTGCACGACGGCATCGTCCACGGCGTCGAAAAGCAGCCCATCTACTACCGTGAGCGCGGCGGTATATCCGTGAGGACGCACAGTAGCCACGATGTCCGTCACTAATGGCGACTGAGTCCCCGACAGCAAAGTTGTACTGAGCATGTCAGCATGCCCAACCTGCATAGGAGCCGCAGTGTGCGGAATCAATGGCCCAATGCGAGCGGCGAGCAATAGTGCGGCCTGCAACTCAGCACTTGCGGCTGCGGCCGTATCAAGTCCGATCGAAAGCACCTCTGCTGGATCATCGGACCAGGCAGCATGATCAGCAACGCGGTAGATCTCGTGTGGGGCCCACTTCTTGGTAATCGGTACCGTCACAAAATCTGGTGCAGGCAGCTGCGCCAATGCATCTGCAAGCCGCAACGCGGCGGTGGCAGTCTCGTCAACACGCCCAGATGCCAATTCGCCCGCCCCGAAACTCGATGCCTTCCAGCCGGAAACAATGTACCGACCGTCCGTGGAGCGAACGGGACGAGCCACCCGCAAGCCTTCTACATGCAGATTTTCGCGAACTTTAGCTGACCAAGCGGCGTTGTCCGGATCCAAAACTGGGCTGAGCACCACATGCCCAACTTTGAAGCCATAGTCCCAGGCATATCCCATCGGCACCGCGTCGCCGGATTCAGCATGGAATGCCGCCCGGACATGATCTGGTAATGAATTCTTCGTCATTGGGCCGAACACCTTTCACACAAAATTCGTTGAGTGCACTCAGGACCGAGGGAACGGCCAGGGGTTGAAACCGCAGGAAACTTGATCGTCGCGATACACCTCATGTGGGTCAATCCGGTGCAGTTCGGAGTTATTCAGACTCAGGGTTTGCTGCATCATTATCGGGGCAAGCTCGCCCGTTGCTGGGCATACCGCATGCTCCGCGTAACCCAGCGCGTGGCCGACTTCATGGTTGATCAAATATTGCCGATAGCTACCGATATCACCTTGAGCGGTCACCGCCCCGCGCACCCAGCGTGATTCGTTGAGCAGCACCCGTTCCCCGACCGGCATGTAGCAGCTCGTTTCCATCTTCAGATCGTCGCCACAAACCGCATGAGTGGTACCAACAGAGGTGAGTTGAATTCGGAGCGTCGGATTTTGATCAGGAGCCACGTGCTGGAAGGAAAATGCGGGATCAGCGGTCCATCCTTTTGGATTGGCAAGGGTGGCATCAATCATTGCGGCTACGGCTGCATCCCCACCGTACGCAGCAGTATTGACGCCGTTCTCAATTTCCACCACATAGGTGATGGGGTGCTCTTTCCCCTCGCCTACTTTCGGCCCCGGAGAACCTACTACCCGGAAAGTATCCTCTCCAGTTTCCGTAAAAGGCCCTCCATCTGGCAACTGACCAGTTGCTAATGAAATCGGATCCGCGTCAGCCGGAATCGGCCCCGCACCTCGGGACTGCGGAGCAGGCTCGCTAGCCGCTATTTCGTGGTGAATCGGCTCGGCAGGCTCGTGGACAATATCGACCAAGATCCAAATGGTGATTACCAAGAGCACTGGGATGGCATAGGCCCGCCAACCGTATTCACGCGCGAATCTGACCAGCGACGATTCCGAATTCTGCATCATTAACTGCGACTTGATTTAGCCGATGAAGCCGACCTGGCGCACGGTAGCGGTGCCGAGTTCTACGTAGGCAATTCGGTTATTGCGGATTAGGTACTTGCGACCACGGTCATCCGCGAGCTCCAGCATGCCCGAATCCTGATCCATAGCGGCCGCGACGGCTGCTTGGATCTCTTCCTGAGATGCCTCGGTAGAAAAGGTGAGCTCGCGCGGGCTATCTGCAAAACCGATTTTGATATCCATTGAGTGTCCTTAAATTTTGTTCGCGGTGTACTTCAGCGGAAGAACGTTTTCAGTCTAGGGGGCACACCCTGCGGGGTGCGAGTTCGCCTTATCTTATCCCGTTTCGCTCCCTTAGTTTCCCAGCGGAATGCTCCGCGGTGTCGCTTCTAGGCCAGAGCCGACTAGGATCAACAACGTGTCTGCACAAAACCAAAAATCTAGTCCAACCTTTGCCGAGCTCGGCGTTGCCGTTGAGATTTGCCAGGCCTTAGCCGAGCAGGGCATCACCCACACGTTTGCCATCCAAGAGTTGACCCTCCCGATTGCGCTCGAGGGATCCGATATTATCGGCCAGGCTCGCACCGGCATGGGTAAAACCCTGGGATTCGGCGTGCCGTTGTTGGACCGAGTTTTTGACGCTGCAGATATCGCTGAGCTTGATGGCACTCCGCGCGCACTCGTTGTCGCCCCCACTCGCGAATTGGCAATACAGGTGAGCGAGGATCTGGAGCGTGCCGCCAAGTACACGCCCATCCGCGTCTTGACGGTCTACGGTGGTCGTCCTTATGAAGAACAGATCAGCGCCCTGCGCGCGGGTGTCGACGTCATCGTAGGCACCCCTGGTCGCCTCATCGACCTCCACCAGCAGCAGGCACTCGTGCTCGATCAGGTGGCGATCCTAGTGCTTGATGAGGCCGATGAAATGCTTGACCTCGGTTTCCTGCCGGCGATAGAAAAGCTCCTCAAGGCTCTCACACACAAGCATCAAACAATGCTGTTTTCTGCCACTATGCCAGGGCCGATTATCACCTTGGCCCGAAGTTTCCTGCACAAGCCGATACAGATCCGTGCTGAGAACGATAGCGAGCAACAAACGCACGCCAGCACGAAACAGGTAATGATTCAGGCGCACCGAATGGACAAGGTCGCGATCCTAGTGCGGGCCTTGCAAGCCAAGGGTCGGGGGCGCACGATCATTTTCACCCGCACCAAGCGGAGCGCCGCTGAGGTTGCTAATGATCTCGCGCAGGCAGGTTTCACCGTAGCGGCGGTACACGGCGATCTGGGCCAAGTAGCGCGAGAAAAGTCTCTGCAGGCGTTTCGCGACGGTGTCGTTGAAATCCTCGTCGCCACGGATGTGGCCGCCCGTGGTATCGACGTCGACGATGTCACACACGTGATTAACTACCAGACCCCTGATGATCCGATGACCTACGTACACCGTATCGGGCGAACCGGCCGTGCTGGGCATACCGGAACTGCTATCACGCTGGTGGGTTACGATGAATTGGCTAAATGGCAATTAATCGATACCGAACTAGGACTGGGAACTCCGGAGCCACCGCAGTTGTTCTCCACGTCCCCCGAACTCTACGAGGTTTTGGATGTCCCCCAAGATGCCCAAGCTTCCTTAGGGGAGCCGAAACGAGTGTTCGGCGGGTTCAGTGCGACACAGAAGCTGCGCGGCGGCCGGGATAGAGCTCCACGCCGCTCCTCCGCGGAGCGGGTAGCTGACCCTCGACCACGTCGAAAGGCACGCAAAAGGTGACAGCGCAACCTCACGTTAAGCAACCGAAGAATGCCCCGCTGCAGCGCAGCAAAAAGGACCTCATCGCTACTGCCGCCATTAGTGTCGCTGCCGCCCTTGGAGTCGGAACCGTTTGGGCAACGGCACCGATTACTAAGTCTGAGCTCACTCCCGCTACGCAAACAGTATCCGCGAATGAAGCTCTCAGCGCGCCGCCTGAAAAGCTACATGAGGTCTGGCGGGCGGATAGCCCCGCGATTCCGGCACTGCGGCGCCCGCTTGTGATCGAGGGGCTAACCATCACTGCCACGGGTGGCACCTTGACTGCCCGCAATTCGGCAGATGGCGCGGAGGTGTGGCGTTATGAGCGCGATGTGGAGTTATGCTCCCTCAGCGCTGGTTTCAGCAGTATCGTTGCTACCTACCGCAACAGTGCAGGTTGCGGTGACGTGACCCAGATCAACGCGAAGACTGGTACCTACCGAGCCACTCGCAGCGCACCGAATTCAACAGCTGTCGTCCCCATTTCCTCCAATGACCGTGTCGGGGTGGTCTCCCCAGAACACGTTGAGCTATGGCGAAGCGACCTAGTGCGCACGGTGGAGTACGGCGACAAGGAAGCGAAGCAAGAACCTGGCATGCAACCGCATGAGGATTGCACAATTTCATCAGCCATGACCCGCAAGGAATTGCTCGCAGTGATGGAAACCTGCCCGGATCAGCCAAATAACTCAATGTTGCGTTTCCAGGCAACCACTCCAGAGGACTCCCGTAAGCCAAAGATCAAGGCTGATGTCGCGGTACCCGGCACTGATGCGCAACTCATCGGTATCGGCCAAACGCTGGCAGCGGTCTACATTCCCAGCAGTCCGCCACACCTGATTGCATATGACGAGTCTGGCAAAGAAAAGGCTCGCCACGAAGTGCAAGAAAGTCCGTTGGTGACGCAGCACCTGCAGAGCAACACTGGGGAAGCCTTCGCTCCGGAAACCGCGGACTTGCCGCATCACATGACCTGGTTCGATGGTGAACGGATTTACCTGCTGAATCCCTCAACACTGGCAATACAAAAGGTTTTTGCGGGCGCCCTCGGCACCGGAGCCGCAGTCGGTGATCGCATCATCTTCCCGGTTCCCAATGGTATTGCCGTCGGCAACTGGGAGAATGGCGCCATTGAACGCACTATCCCGGTGGATCGCGGCGATTATTCCGGCCCAGTGTCTATTGCGGTTTCCGGGAAAACTGTCGTCGAGAAGCGTGGCGATACCCTCGTGGGATTGAGCGTTTAACGGTGGTTGGCGCTGGCCCAGGCCAGTGACGCGGAATTGAACAGCAAAAGCATCCCGGCAACTGCAGAGACAGCCGTCACGCCCGCAAATGCTGGCTGGCCCGCAGTCCACATGTAGTACGCGGCTACCAGCAAAAACAGCTCCAACATCGCTACTGGGCCGCGTCCCCACCGGCGCCCCTTGTTCATACTGATGGCACCGGCAATCACCGCACCGAAAATAATAATGAAGTAGATGGCGGTGCCGTAACCGATCATGCTGGCACGCGCAGCTGTGTCAGTCACCACGCCCGCGCCACGTTCTCCGATGAGTTCCCGGTAGATCAACAAACCCGCGTAAGACAATCCAATCAAGGACTGCACGATCGCCAAATAACCAGCGTATTTTACGGGAGCGGGGACGCGAGATTCGGTGTTATTCACACGGATATCCTAGCGTGCATTACCACCCTAGGTAGGACACCCCATTAGACTTGCCTCTCATGCGTTGCCTCATGCTGTCCAACCCCAACTCCACCAGCATTAATGAACAGGTGCTGCGGCAAGCCATTACGCCGCTTCGAAAGGTAGCCGAGCTGCATTCGGTCCATACTCTGCACCGCGGACATGCTGCGGAGCTCACGCGCGGTGTGACGCGCGCCGATTTTGACGTGGTTGTTGCCGTTGGCGGAGACGGCACAGTCAACGAAGTTCTCAAAGGTTTGCTGGGCAACGATCCCACCGCTCGTCCCTCGGCAGAGTCGCTTCCTCGGCTCGCCATCATTCCCACAGGTTCTGCGAATGTGTTCGCCCGCGCGTTGGGCTTTCCCAATGCACCGGGCGCTGCTGCTGAAATGCTGGCTGAAATGCTTACTCCGCTGACGTCTCGACGCCTGCCAGTAGGACTCGTGAACAACCATTGGTTCTGCGTCAATGCTGGATTTGGACTGGATGCCGAGGTAATCAACCAGATGGATCGGATTCGCAGCTATGGAATTCCCGCGACGCCCTGGCACTATTCCTTGGTGGCTTTCTCCGCCTGGAGGCGGCTGCATCGCACTCCGCCCCACATTCATTTTGAAGCACTCACTCGCGATGGAGACACGGTGGCGGGCGACGTGCCGATAGTGATTGTGTCGAACACTAACCCGTGGACTTACGCCGGGCCGGTACCTGTGGTCACCAATCCAGAACACCGTTTAGAAGATGGCTGTTCTTTGTACGCTCTGGAAGACATTTCCGGAGTGGGCGGGTTTATCGCTGTTATGAATGCAATGGGCATTCCTGTGAATTCGCTTACCCGGGATCGGGTGGATTTCCGAGAAACCCGAGTTGACGATGCAACTAAAGTCACGCTCACCTCTAAGCTGCCACTAAAATGGCAGGTAGATGGAGAATATGCTGGAAAAGCTACGGAACTCAAGATCCAGACAGTGCCGAACGCGATCGATGTAATTTGCCAGCTATAGCCCCATATTGAGTGAACTTGATCACAATTTGACCCTTAACTCTAGCCAAGAAAGCACTGTCATGTCATGATTCATCGGTAACAAAAACGACGGGTTGAATAACCAGAGTCGAAATCCTTGAGTACAACAGGTTACGTCTTGGTGAACGAGCGCCCCTCAGCGCCAGCTAGCCCCCTAGCCGTCACCACCACCGAAACCACTACCCAACCACCAATAGCTGGGTTCCCTCAGTCACACTGAGAAACCGGCCTTTGTTTTGGTGCGCGCGGTAGACGTTGCAACCAAGGAAACGCACCGTAAGAACTTATCTGTTAGGAGATTTACCATGGATTGGCGCCACGAAGCAGTCTGCCGCGATGAAGACCCAGAGCTCTTCTTCCCTGTCGGAAATTCCGGCCCAGCTCTCGCCCAAATCGCTGCAGCAAAGGTTGTATGCAACCGTTGCCCAGTAACCTCACAGTGCTTGGCATGGGCACTGGAGTCCGGCCAGGACGCCGGCGTATGGGGCGGTATGAGCGAAGACGAGCGTCGCGCGCTGCGTCGCCGTAAGAACCGCGGTCGCGGCCGTACCCGCGCAACCGTCTAATTAACCATTCCCGGGCGCACTCGATTAAAGTGAGTGAGTCTAGTTACTTTTTCACTAACCAAGGAGGCAGCCATGAGCAAGCGTGGCCGCAAGCGCAAGGATCGTCGTAAGGGCAAGGCAAACCACGGCCGTCGCCCTAACGCATAACGGTCTTTAGTTCTTACATAGCGTCAAAGCACCTACAGGTATTCTTGTAGGTGCTTTTCGCTACTTCAAGCGCCCTTTTAACAAGGAGACAACTATTAGCGGAATGATCCCCGCTGCTGTACTCGAATGGAAATGGAGATGCGCTGACGCAGAGTTATCGGCGCAGATGCCGCACAGGAACGACGCAGCAACTCCCGTATCTCCTCTTCTACTCCCAGGCGTTCAAAACAGTGCGGACAAGACGCGATCGCGGCACGCAGCTCCTCTTGGGCGGATTGCGTGCAATCGCCGTCGAGAAGCTCAGCTAGCCGCGCATAGGTATCCGAGCAGTTGCAATCGCATCCTCGATGTTCGTTGCTCATGGCTTCTTTCCCTCTACTGCTTTAGATCCGATTCCGTAACTCAGTGCTACTTCCATCAACGCTTCTCGGAGTTGTTTTCTTCCCCGATGTAGGCGAGACATCACCGTGCCGATAGGGATGTTCAGGATCTCCGCAACCTCCTTATAGGGAAGCCCTTCCACATCGGCGTAATACACCACCATGCGATACTCATCAGTCAAGGCGTTCATGGCCTCAGCAATGTCCGTATCCGGGAGTGATTTAAGCGCCTGTACCTCGGCCGAATCCAGACCAGCAGACTGGTGAGAGGATGTGGAGTACAGCTGGTAGTCAGTGATCTCCTCGGTCGGCAACTGCGAGGGCTCTCGTTGTGCCTTGCGGTAGGAGTTTATGTAGGTGTTGGTCATGATCCGGTACAACCACGCCTTGAGGTTCGTGCCCTGTTTGAAACCTTCGAAGGCCTTAAACGCCTTGATGTAGGTTTCCTGCACTAGATCCTCCGCATCGGCGGGGTTGCGGGTGAGCCGTAGCGCGCCGCCGTACAGTTGGTCAAGGAGTGGAAGTGCTTCCTCCTCAAACCGCGTGACGAGCGTGGAGTCATAAGCGACCATTGAGATAGCGGCCTTTCTTCGCGGTGGAGCCTTCCCTGTTACACAAGTCTAAACGCATTCGGTGACGCAAAGGAGTCCGCATGGCACGAAAGAAGTCCGCCAGCACTGCAGCAATCGCAAAATTGAGCGATGCAGGACTGCCCTATACCGTCCACAGCTTTGAAACGCACTCGCAACATTTTGGGGCGGAAGCAGCGGAGTATCTCCAACAGGAGCTCCACATAACACCAGATCGAGTATTCAAGACCTTGCTGGTAGATCTCACCGCAGGCAAGGGCACCCGGCGCGCACTGGGCGTCTGTTGCCTGCCCGTCACAGCTTCCCTCAGTTTGAAGAAGGCCGCAAAAGCACATGGTGTTTCCAAAGTGACGATGGCTGACCCAAAGCTCGCCGAACGCAGTAGTGGCTACGTAGTTGGTGGCATCTCCCCCATTGCCCAAAAGACGGCGCTGCCTACAGTCGTGGATGCCAGCGCCGAGCTTCACGAAACCGTTTTTGTTTCCGGTGGCAAGCGCGGCCTCGATGTGGAACTCACCGCCGCCACGCTTATCGACGCCACGAACGCCCAACTCGCAGATCTGTTAGCCGATTAGTTCTGGGTAGTCATTTCGCACGTTCCCTACTGCCGGATCGGCTTCGGTCACTTCAAACCCGTTGAGCAACTCGGTTGAGCTGGGGTGCAGCAGCTCGCCACTACCCGCTAGCCAGGGCATTATTTCGGCGTTGCTTAAGAAGCGGGGTAGCCGGTGATGCAGCCAACTGAGCGGTTCAACCGCTGCGGTGGTGATCATGGTGGTTGATAGGCGGTTTTGTCCGCTGGCCCACAACCCAGCGGCCCAGAGCATGTCGCCTGTCGCCGGCCGCACAAAGTGCGGGCGTTTTTCATGCCATTCGTAGTAGCCGTCGAGAGGCAGGATGCACCGCCCCGACGCATACGCATCCCGGAAAGAGGGTTTCTGCGCAACGGTTTCCGCCCGGGCATTAAACAGGGGCGGCCCAGAATCATCCTTCTTCCAGCGCGGGATAAGTCCCCACCGGGCAGGTTCCAAGAGAATCTCACTCCTGTCCGCAGCGAGGCGAACCAGTGGAATCACCTGAGTTGGCGCGATGTTATAGCGCGGGCCCGGCGTCCCCTGTGGAGCCCGAACTGCCAGCCCGGGCTCCTGGACGGCACGAGCAACGGCATCGAGTAACGACTCACCTGTGGTGAAGAGAACAAAGCGTCCACACATACCCCCTATTATGGAGGACATGAACACTCCTGGTGGGACGCAGTGGAAAGCGCCGGTTGCAGCTGGCCCGATCAGTTGGAACCTTGCCGTTCCTGGGTCAAAATCGATGACAAATCGAGCGCTGATTCTCGCTGCCCTAGCGGATTACCCATCCACCATCCGCGGCGCGTTGATTAGCCGTGACACGGAACTGATGATGGCGGCCTTGGCCGAGCTCGGTGCAAAGATCACCCGCACTGCGCCTGGACATGGCTCCGCTACTACCACTATCCGCGTAGAACCCGGACAATTCCGGGGCGGCCACATCGCTTGTGGCCTGGCAGGCACCGTGATGCGGTTTGTCCCCCCAGTTTCCGCGTTGTCGGCGGGCACGGTGTTTTTTGACGGCGATCCGCAGGCTCGCATGCGACCGATGAACACAATTCTTGATGCTCTACGCGCCCTCGGAGTGGAAGTTTCCGGCAATAGCCTGCCGTTCGCCGTCGAGGGTACGGGCGGGGTCCGCGGTGGAGTGGTCGAGCTGGATGCCAGCGCCTCTTCGCAATTCATCTCGGGTCTACTGCTGGTCGGTGCACGCTTTGAGGAGGGCCTCACAGTCCGCCACGTCGGCGGCAAGCTGCCGAGTATGCCCCACATCGAAATGACGGTGGACATGCTGCGGCTCGCTGGCGTAGCCGTCAGCACTGAGGTTCCGAACGAGTGGCACATTGCGCCGACATCGATCAACGGCCGAACCTGGGTCATCGAACCGGATCTGTCTAACGCAACTCCCTTCTTGGCCGCCGCTGCCGTGACCGGTGGCACCGTGAAGGTGCAGGACTGGCCAGCCGCCACGAATCAAGCTGGGGATGCCATCCGGGACATCCTGCAGGACATGGGATGCGCCACGGATTTCATCGCAGCCGGTGACACTATGAGTTTGCAGGTCAGCGGACCTCCACCAGGTCAACTCACGGGTATCAACATCGACCTTTCTGACATCGGGGAACTCACCCCCACGGTAGCTGCACTGGCGACGTTAGCCAGCACCCCAAGTCGCCTCGAAGGGATAGCTCATCTGCGTGGGCACGAAACGAACCGCCTGGCTGCCCTTGCCGCCGAGATCAATGCCCTCGGTGGCCACTGCACGGAGTTTGCCGACGGTCTCATCATTGAGCCCCGGCCGCTGCGTGCTGGCTTGTGGCACTCCTACGCTGATCACCGCATGGCAACCGCCGGAGCGATTGTGGGACTAGTAACCCCAGGTGTGATCGTGCAAAACATTGAAACTACCGCCAAGACCCTTCCGGGTTTCGAGCTGATGTGGCAGGCCATGGTCAATGGGTAATCGCCGGTATTTCGATGAATCGGATGTCCGAGTGCGCCCTGGCAGAAAGGGGTCGCGCCCCCGCACCAAAGATCGACCAGCGCATGAGGACGCGAAGCAAGGCATGGTGGTGTCCAAAGATCGCGGACGCTGGGGAGTGGTGATCGATGGTGAGGCATCCCCTGTCGTGTGCATGCGGGCAAAGGATCTAGGCCGAACGAACATCGTCGTCGGCGACCGAGTTGGAGTGGTCGGGGATACCTCGGGGCAACCGGGCAGTCTCGCTCGAATCATCAAACTCGAAGAACGCAGCAGTGTGTTGCGCCGTACCGCTGATGACACAGATCCTTATGAGCGGATCGTGGTGGGTAACGCAGATCAGCTTTTGATTGTCACAGCAGTTGCCGATCCACCGCCTCGGGCTGGTTTCGTCGAGCGTGCATTGGTCGCAGCATTTGTCGGCCGGCTCACCCCTGTGTTGTGCCTGACCAAAACTGATCTTGCTGACCCCGCAGAGTTCGCTGCTGAGTTTGCGGATCTCGAGGTGCCTGTGGTCATCGCAGGAGTAACAGACAACCTAAGCGGTGTGAGAGAGATCGTCGGTGGCAAAGTCACAGCCCTCATCGGGCATTCCGGTGTCGGCAAATCCACTTTGGTAAATCGACTTGTACCCGATGCAGATCGCGCCACAGGAGCGGTCTCCGGTGTCGGCAAGGGCCGACACACGTCAACGCAGTCAGTGGCACTGCGTTTACCAGAGGGCGGTTGGATCATCGATACTCCAGGTATCCGCTCTTTCGGCCTTGCCCATGTGGACGCGGAATCCGTAATCGGAGTATTTGAGGACCTTGCCCAGGCAGTGGAGCAGTGCCCACGCGGTTGTACCCATATGGGTCCCCCAGCTGATCCGGAGTGCGCATTAGATAGCTTGTCGGGAGCATCACAGCGTCGCGCACATGCGGTGCGAAAACTACTGCAAGCCTTGCGTTCAAACGACGACTGGGATCTGGGGATAGTGAAAGACTAATGCCGATGGATAGGGTGCCACTCGAGCACACGTCGATCAGCCGACTATCGCTGTTCGCCGTGCTCAGCGGCTTGGTTACGGGGCTTGCAGTCGCAGCCCTCAACTGGTCGGTTATCCTCGTCGAACGCGCAGTCTTTGGCACCGACCATCTTGTGTCGCCGGATCCCACCGCAGTGGTGTCGCCGAAAAGACTCGCGCTTACCTTAATAGGCCTGGGTTGCGTACTTTCTTGGGCGCGATACCTCATGGATCGCTATAGCGAGCCGGTCTCCGTACCCGCCGCAATGTATGGCAAAAGAATGCCCTTGTTGGCGACTATTTGTTCCGCTTTTATCCAGGTGATGTCTGTGGCAGCGGGTGCCTCAGTGGGGCGCGAGAACGCGCCCCGAATCATAGGCGGACTATCTGCGTCCCGCCTCGCGGTATGGAGCAAATTGGATCACGATGCGCGACGGCTACTCATCGGAGCTGCCGCAGGCGCTGGGCTCGGAGCGACCTTCCACCTCCCACTAGCAGGCGCAATTTTTGCGCTCGAGCTATTGCTCATGGAAATGTCTGCACAGGCCGTGATCACCGTCATGCTGACCTCTGCCACCGCTGCAGCCGTGACCGGTGTCTTTGTTACCCCACACCCCGTGTACCACAGTGTGCCGGTGCAGGAATCCGCCGCGACCCTGGCGGTTGCAGCCATAGTGGGATTAGTGGCGGGGCTCCTTGGTCATTGGTTTGGCAAGGCGGCCCGCCTGGCGGTACAGCATCGTGCCAGCGGAACTGCGCTGTTGTGGCAAATGCCCTTGGGCTTCGTCTTGCTCGCTGTCGTTTCCTATTTTGTGCCTGGAGTTAGTGCCAACGCGCGTTTCACCACAGATACCGTGTTGAGTGGAGACAACATCGCCCTCGGGCTACTCCTCGTGGGGGTACTGCGAGTAGGCGCTATTCTCTTGAGCTTCCGCATCGGCGTTATCGGTGGCACGCTCACACCGGCCTTCGGGCTTGGGGCAATCACCGGAGCGCTGATTGGAATTGCGCTGCAGCCACTGCTGCCCGGAGTCCCGATCGGGGCTTTCGCGCTGCTTGGTGCAGCAGCTTTTCTTTCCACCGCCATGGCTGCCCCCATGTTTGGTCTCATCGCCGCCATTGAGTTCACCGATATGGCAGCCCAAGGCTACCTACCGGTATTCGTGTCCGTTGTCGCTGCGGCACTGGCGGTACGAGTATGGGGCCGGCTTCGTCATGACGAGCAACGCCTGGCCCCATTTACTTCTGCGCTATTCGCCGGCAAGCGGCGTCGTTAAGCGCTATCGCTTTAGGCGGTCACGATTGCGCGTTTGGTAGGGCGCATGAGGGCGAACTTCACTGCCTCCATCGCCGTCGGACGGGCCTGCTTCAGCAACTTCAGACCGGGGAACAATCCGCGGCGCTCCCCCTGCTCATTCTTACCAACGTGCAGATGCTGCTCGATATCGGGAGTAAAAGCAGCTTCCGAGCGTACTTCCGGGGCATTCTCCGGCTTCGCTGCCAGCATCGAGTTCGGCAGCGTGAGCTTGAGCAAAGTGCGCTGCACCTTACCAAACTGAACTGGGAAGGAATCCGTGTTATAGGGCAGGTCAAACTCGCGGGCAATCGCTTCAACCTGCTTACCGACGGCTGCGAGACGATTCGATGGCATATTCGGGTAGAGGTGGTGCTCAATCTGGTAGTTCAGGTTGCCGGACATGATCGTCAGGATCTTGCCACCGCGGAAGTTCGCGGAACCGAGCATCTGACGCAAGTACCACTCACCCTTGGTCTCGTTCTCCCACTGCGCCTTAGTGAAGGTTTCGGTCTCATCTGGGAAGTGCCCACAGAAGATCACGGCATAGGACCACCAGTTGCGGACCAAGTTGGCGAGCATGTTCGCCTTCGCAGTGTGCAGGAAGTTTGGCCCGGTAAGCGCAGGGTACAGTACGTAATCCTTGATCACCTGATTGCGGACTTTGCCCACAGTCTCCCAGAACTTTGGTTTGGTTTCTTCCCAGGTCTGACGGCCAGAGAAGTAACGGCCGAGCTCGACGTCGTAGAACGCGATGGCCCACTGGAACAGCGACGCCAAGATTGCGTTCGTCACCGGCTGGAAAGCATGCATCGGGGTCCACTTGCGGTCACGGGTTACCCGGAGGACGCCGTATCCAACATCGTGATCCATACCCAAGATATTGGTGTAGGTGTGGTGCACGTGGTTATGGGTATGCGCCCACTGGGCACTCGGGCAGTTCATGTCCCACTCCCAGGTAGCGGAGTGAATTACTGGATCGTTCATCCAGTCCCACTGACCGTGAATCACGTTGTGGCCAATTTCCATGTTTTCCAGGATCTTGGCCAGGCTGAGCAGGCTGGCTCCTGCCCAGAAGAACGGCTTCTTATGGGAAAGCAACAGCAGCGCTCGGCCAGTAAGTTCGGTTCCGCGCTGAAACTTGATCAGGTTCTTGATGTACTTGACATCATCCTCGCCGAGGCTATCCTCGACTTCCTTCTTGATAGCGTCGAAACGGCGCCCGATCTCCTCGATGTCCTCATCGGTGAGATGGGAGTATGCCTGAATATTGGTAATTGCCATTGGTTTCGTTCCTTAAACGTCTAGAGTGAGGTCGCCGTGCGCGACGCAGACACAGGTGCGGATTCGGGAACCAGCTTCATGGACTTCCCCGGTATGTAGGTTATGGGCGTTGCCGTCGCTGATCTGGCGGACACAGGTGTGGCAAATGCCCATTCGGCAGCCGTAAGGCAGCTGGATGTCAATCGATTCGGCAGCTTCCAGGATGGTGGTGGCACCGTCGGCAACAACGCTGCCACGGGACCCGTAGGTGATCTCGCCGCCTACGGCATCTGAGGTGCGATCCAGGGTGAAACGTTCGGTACGCAGTGCGTAGTGCTTATCGACGCCCCCCTCCCACCACTGCTCAAGGGCGCTGAGCATCTCAGCCGGGCCACACGCAAATGCAGCGCGCTCAGCGAAGTCTGGGACGATGTTCTCAATATCAGCCGGGGTGACACGCCCAGCCTCAGAGGTGAGCTGCAGGTGCAGGCTCAGACCTGGAATCTGCTCCAGCTCTTCCAGGAATAGCGCGTCGTCGCGGGTACGCGCAGAATAGATCAATACCGCATCATGCCCAGGAGAAGTCTCGCCGAGGGTACGCAGCATCGATACGATCGGGGTAATTCCGGTACCTGCAGCCAGAAAAAGCAGCTTTTCCGGAAGTGGCTCTGGAAGGTAGAAATCGCCTGCTGGCTGTGCAAGGCGAATATTCAGACCTGGTTGGGCTGTCTCCACCAGATGCTCGGAGAGTTTGCCACCTTGGTGCGCCTTCACAGTCACGCTGAACGTCTCGCCTTTGCCAGCGACGTTCGTGAGCGAGTAACTACGCCAGATATAGCGTCCGGCAACTTGCACGCCAATGCCGATGAACTGTCCCGGTTTGAAGTCGACTGGAACGCCCCAGCCTGGGGTCACATCCAGACTGATGGTGTCATTCCCGTGTCTGGTGACGCTGCGGATCTGCCCACGGAGCTCGCGGGTACTCCACAATGGATTGAGCAAGCCAGTGTAGTCATCTGGTAACAGCGGCGTGGTCCATGCTTTGAGCGCTGACCGAACTCCGGCCAATGCATCTGAAGTCTTTTTTGCCACTCGGGAACTCGTTTCTTCTGCCATTAGTTTAGGTACGCTTGCGTAGCTTACGTGAGCGTAGGTTAGCCGTGCAACAGCACGGCCGATATAGCTAAGAAAAAATCTTGGCCCGCAGAGCGCGTGCCAAGATGAGTATTCAGAGGTTGGAACTAGAGCAAATCAACAAGAAACGGCAGCTCTACGGTGTCGTACCACGCCATGAAGTTGTCGTCTGCATCACCAACAGTGAGCTCTGCGTCTTCATCCCCCAAATCGGCTGCATCAATTGCCGAAATTGCTGCAGCGGTGGCGGCCTCTGAGCCCTCAACATCGACGTGCAGCGCTGCAACATCCTCAAAGTCAATGAGTGCAGGAGAAATCTTCACTACCGCTTCCCCAGCCTCCGGTGCGAAGCTAAGGCGAGAATCATCCAAATCAACGGTCACCACTACTCGGCGGTGCGAAAACTTCTCTTCTGCGCCGGTAGCCAGCAGTCGCAGTGAAGCTCGCGCAGCCTCAATGAATGCGAAATGCGCAAATTCCTCCTCATCGCCCTCTTCGAAGAATTCAACCAACGCCGGCGTCACTGCAAAACCCCAACCAGAGCGCGCCGGAAAAGCATTGTTTTCCTTAAGCTCACGCAGAATTGAAAAAGTCGCCGGAATATAAACTCGCATTGGATTTAAAACTCCCCTTCAAGGCCAAAAAGCCCGGTGATCTCAACAACAGCACGATCGAACTGCTGGTAGAAGACCCCGACCAGACCGCTTTCCACTGCGGCGCGGACATTGAGAATCGAGTCATCTACCAGCACACAATCACGCATTGGCAAATCGATGGCTGCAGCAGCCTGCGCAAATGCCTCCTCAGTTGGCTTTTCCGCACCGATCTCACCAGAAAGTAGCACCGCATCCACGTATCCCCGAACCTGCCATTCGCGGATTGGCTCCGCTCCGACACCGCCCGGATCATTAGAAAGAATCGCCGTCGCTACGCCGTCCTGTTTGGCCGCGGCAAGCAGATTACGCCACCGGCGCTGCTCTTCCTCGGTTCCGTCTAGAACACCGACGTAATCCACGATCAATCCACGCACGCTACACTCCTGTTTCTCGTTTTGTTCTGGGGAACTTTGCTCGACGCTTCTGCACAGCTCATGGCACACTAATAGGGCGAGCTATCCAACGCAGCCGAACGTCGCCCCTCATTCTTCCACAGCTTTGCACTGGCGGCTGGCGCGAAGTTCCCTCAAGCCCACCCAAGTTTCGAAGGAACCTGCTTTGCTACGCGTTATTCCAGGCCTGAGCCACCTAAAATTGCTCGATCCTACTGTATCTCAGCCACCGCCTCGTTCTGTTTCGGCGCCATGCCCTGATAAGTCCCAAAAGGCACTCACACAGGTAGCACTCGAAGTCGCATACGGCATCCGTCCACCTGCGATGCTGCACCGCAACAGGTTCGATCCGCAAGTCCGCATCCATATCGCCGCGTTCCACAAAACATCTACCTTGCGCGGCCCAGTGCACCTGTTGCGAGTTGAGGCTCACGCGGCACCACTGCCGCATGCGACCGATGAATTGGCAGTCCAGATTCTGGCAGCCACGGACCTCATCGGCACGTGCCGTGTTGCAAAAACCACGCAGGCGTTTGCCGCCCGGCTCGAACTACCGGAGGGCAAACGCCAGTGGGTGATGCGGAGCCTGAGGCTAACGTGACCTAGGCCTCTTCAGGACCAGAGGTACGCAGTTGCTCCGGACGAGGGCCGCGCTGACCGCCTAGATCTTCTGCGTCAAGCTTGCCATCATGGTTCACATCCACAGTGCCGGCAGCTTGCGCCTGGGGCACGAACTGCTTACGGATGAGGAAGAGCTGGCGAACGGTTTCCTCTTTAATGCCATCCTTCATGGCATTAAACATGTCGCCGCCTTCGCGCTGGTACTCGACCAATGGGTCACGCTGAGCCATTGCGCGCAGACCGATACCTTCCTTGAGGTAATCCATCTCGTAGAGATGCTCGCGCCACTTCGTGTCCACAACGTTCAAGATGGCGACGCGCTCGATGCTGCGCATCTGGTCTTCGCCACCGATTGCAGCGACCTTTTCTTCCATGTCCTGGTACAGCATGCGCGCGTCCTTGAGGATCGCGGCTTCCAGATCTTTAGCGGTGAGCTCGCCGGCAGCTCCGTACTCGGTGCCGTCGACAAGCGACTTCCAGCTCATTGAAGGGCCATACAGGCTCTCCAACGCGTTCCACAACGTGTCTAGATCCCAGTCTTCGACGTAACCATTCGCGGTAGCGGCTGCAACATAATCCGAAATGGTGTCCACGATCATGGCCTGGATCTGCTTAGAGACATCTGCCCCTTCCAGCACCTGGCGTCGCTCAGCGTAAATGACCTTGCGCTGCTCATTCATCACTTCGTCATACTTCAAGACGTTCTTGCGCATCTCAAAGTTCTGCGCCTCAACCTGCGTCTGTGCATTCTTGACGGCGTTGGAAACCATCTTGGAGTCAATCGGCTGGTTATCAGGGATATCCAGCCGGTTCATCGTGTTTTCCAGCATTGGTCCCACGAAGCGCAGCATCAAGTCATCGCGCATAGAAAGGTAGAAACGCGTTGCACCAGGGTCGCCCTGACGACCTGAACGACCACGCAGCTGGTTATCAATACGGCGGGAATCATGACGCTCCGTACCGAGCACATACAGGCCACCGGCCTCACGTACTTTCTCCGCGAGTTCGGCAGAGCGCTTCTTCACACGTACGATCTCTTCATCCCAAGCGGCTTCGTACTCCTCCGGCTTCTCCACTGGGTCGAGGCCACGCTCGCGCAAATAGATATCCGCCAAGATGTCCGGGTTGCCACCGAGCACGATGTCAGTACCACGACCAGCCATGTTGGTAGCCACGGTTACCGCGCTTGGCAAACCTGCCTGCGCGACGATCTCTGCTTCCTTCTCATGATGCTTAGCATTCAGAACGTTGTGTTTAATGCCCTGGCGCTGCAACAAAGCGGAGAGGTACTCGGAACGCTCGACGGAAGCAGTGCCGACGAGCACCGGCTGCCCCTTCTCAACGCGCTCGGCAATGTCATCTACAACCGCAGTGAATTTAGCTTCCTGGGTTTTGTAAATCAGGTCAGTGAGGTCTTCGCGCTGATTCGGGCGGTTGGTCGGGATTGGCATGACATCGAGCTTGTAAATCTGGTGCAGCTCGGATGCTTCGGTCTCCGCGGTACCGGTCATACCGGCTAGCTTGTCGTACAGGCGGAAGTAGTTCTGCAGGGTGACCGTAGCGAGGGTCTGGTTCTCGCTCTTGATCTCAACCTGCTCCTTTGCTTCAATCGCTTGGTGCATGCCTTCGTTGTAGCGGCGTCCATCCAGCACACGACCAGTGAACTCGTCCACGATCATGACGTCACCGTTTCGAACGATGTAATCCTTGTCGCGAGTGAACAGCTCCTTCGCCTTAATCGCATTGGTCAAGTAGCTAACCAGCTGGGAGTACTCCGGGGCGTACAGATTGCTGATGCCGAGCTGGTCCTCAACATAAGCAACACCGTCTTCCTTCACACCGACGGTGCGCTTGCGTTCATCAACTTCATAGTGGATATCACGCTGCATCCGAGGGACAATCGACGCGAAGGCCGTGTACCACTCGGAAGAGCCGTCCGCCGGACCGGAAATGATGAGCGGAGTACGTGCTTCGTCAATAAGGATGGAGTCAACTTCGTCGACAATGGCGTAGTGGTGCCCACGCTGTACGAGGTCGTTGAGAGAATGCGCCATGTTGTCGCGCAGGTAATCAAAGCCCAACTCATTGTTGGTGCCGTAAGTAATGTCCGCGTTATAAGCAGTGCGACGCTGCTCAGGCGTCATGTTGGACAAAATCACATCGGTCTTCAGCCCGAGGAAGCGGTGTACACGGCCCATCCACTCCGCGTCGCGTTTGGCCAGGTAGTCATTCACGGTGACCACGTGCACGCCCTTACCTTCAAGCGCGTTGAGGTAGGCCGGCAACACACAGGTCAAAGTCTTACCCTCACCTGTGCGCATCTCGGCAACGTTGCCAAAGTGAAGCGCTGCACCACCCATCACCTGCACTCGGTAATGCTTCTGGCCGAGCACGCGCCAGGACGCTTCGCGAGCAGTAGCAAAGGCCTCGAGGAGAAGGTCATCGCTCTTCTCGCCTTTTTCAATCCGCTCCTTGAACTCCGCAGTCTTTGCCTTGAGCTGCTCATCGGAGAGAGCGGCATACTCATCCTCAAGGGAGATGACTTGGTCAGCTATAGCCTGAAGACGCTTGATTGCGCGGCCTTCACCAACACGGAGAATCTTGGACAATCCAAACACGGGCAGCGGTCCTTACAGATTAAATTGGGGACGTTAATAACAAATCTTCGCCCATTCTACGCATAACGACAACGCGACAAAGCTTCGCATCAGCAGAGCGCCCCCGAAAGCTTTCGCATCTCGGGGGCGCTACGGACAGGCAAACTGCAAATTACTTAGCTTCGCCGTCTTCAACTAGTTCGATCAAGCCATAGTCAAACGCGTGACGACGGTACACCACGGATGGCCGACCGGTTTCCTCGTTGAGGAACAGGTAGAAATCATGACCGACCAGCTCCATCTCCGAAAGCGCATCATCCACGCTCACTGGAGTTGCAGAGTGCTGCTTGGTGCGCACGATGTGTCCCGGGGTGACATCCTGCACCTTATCTGCGTATGGATCCACATCGAACTCGCTGGCGGCTTCCTGGGCCTTCTTGGCTTCGGCAGCCATTTCAGCAGCGAGTTCACCAGTGCCGAGAGGGGCGCGATGGCCGGAGCGGCTGATGCTGCGACGAGCCTTCACCTTGCGCAGGGAGCGCTCCATCTTGCCCAGTGCAGTTTCGAGGGCAGCATAGAAGCTGTCTTCTTTTGCTTCTGCGCGGGCGATGTGCCCCTTGCCGGTCGCAGTGATCTGAATACGATCAGACTGCGCTTCACGGCGAGGGTTCGGCTCGTGCTGCAGTTCAACGTGGAAGAACGTCAGTGTCGGATCAAGTCGCTCGATCTTTGCGAGCTTAGACTTGACGCGTTCCGCGAAGTGATCGGGCACCTCGACGTTGCGGCCGGTGATATTGACCTGTGCGCGCAGGACGTCGTTGTTCTCAGCAGGTGTAGTCACTTTGCTTTACCTCCCGGTATCTGCCACCGCACAATGTGAGCGGGATTACTCACAACGTCCACGGTGACGCTTATCTTGCTACACCTCAAATTTTACATCTGGTCATAACCAATTTGCCACGACTTCTCCCCTTGGTTACCCCACTTCAGGCGCCGCAAATTGCGAGCACGCCTGCGACCTGTACGTTCGCAGCAAAGAGAACCGCTGCGGTCGCCGCAATAGTGGCACCTGTGGTCACAACGTCATCGACGATCACTACGGGCCCGGTCGGAATTGTCGTCAACACTACGTTGCCAGCAAGGTTTTTCCGGCGAGCGGCCGAATCCAATCCAACGGAGTCTCGCACCTGTGCGCTATGGCGTACGCAACAACTCACCGCTGCATCCGTCCCGCGACATACTGCGGTCACTGGGTCACCACCGCGCTTGCGTGCCGACGTCCGCTTCGTCGGAGCCGGAACAAGCCTGAGCTCACTCAACTCCGGAATCTCACCTCTCGCCGCCAAATACAGCAAGGCCGCGTTGACAACCGAACCTAACAAGGGTGGCACATCTCTGCGCCCGCGCTCTTTCATGGCGAGAATCAACTCGCGGTGCACGCCAGCGTAGGGAGACAGCACCCAAACTGGGACATGCGGATCTACGGGAGTGAACAGCCGCTGCGGAGTGTTGGCTAGTTGGCGTCGACACGCACTGCACAGGGACTGCCCTGGTTCACCGCATCCAGCGCAATGCTTAGGAAGCAGCAGCTCCATCATTTTGCTACAACAGGCGCTGCTCGTTGACCTTGTAGCGCAGGAACCTCGCGCCAGAATGCCGCACCTGTGGTGTTGATCGGCAATTGCAATACTGCTCGCGAATCAGTGATGTACAGCGTTGAGGAACTGGCAGAGATCGCCACCACCGGGGCCGTGACGTTGCCGGCGGGCAACGGAGTCAAGGCCGAACCATCTGCCTGGATCTGCCAAACCGGAGTTTCCGCAGTAGAGGTTCCCACCAGCAGCGAACCATCGACCTTCCAGTCCACCGTCAGCGCCGTCCCAGCTATCGACGGCGCAATTTCCTGAACATGAGACAGCTTACGGTGTCCAGGGCTAGGTCGCTCCACCGTTGCCAGATACACCCTGCCGTTAGCAATGAACGCGCAACGCACTCCACTGGGGGACAACCTGAGTACAGAAATCAGGCCATTGTCACTGTCCAATTCCGAGGTATCAACCTCGGTGTGCGAGAGGTCACCACTGGTCGTCGAACGTGCAACGCGCGCCACCCTACGACCATCGATGACGGTCCAGACAGCACCGCCACCGATTTCAAACGTGGGGTGCGAAAGCGTGGTGGCTTCAAGGCCGGGGCGTCCTTCCTGGCCGATCTGCCCGATCAACAAGGTGGACTTCTTCTGCTCGCCCTCGCCAACGGCTTGCACCGCCGCCACTAACCCGGAGGCCGCTTCAAAATCTGCGGACTCGAAATCTTGGCTTTCTCCGAATTTTCCTGGAACTGGAGTGGCTTTATCGTTTTCCACCTTCAGCATCCGGCCGTCGGAAAGCGCATACAGCGACGAGGCAGCACCAGCGGAAGCGCCTGGGTTAAATTCTGCGACTTGGTCGACCATGAGGGATTCCGCACCCTCAATAATCGGGGTGTTATCAATGTCGATCTTGTAGGGGCCGGGCACTCCTGCCTTAGCTAGGGTCCAAATCACCTGTGCAGCAAAACGATAGCGACCCTCCTGCCCTACATCACCAAATCCGGAAAATGAATACACACCGGAGTTCACTCCAGAGAAGGTAGCTCCCGGCGGCACATAGGTTTTGACCCCCGGTTTCAGCGACTCTTGAGGCCCTTCCACCAGCAGCGACAATAGCGCGGTGTCAATCGAGGTATTACCGCTGTACACCCAGCGGCGGTCTACCACTAGGCTGCGATCTGTTGGATCGAGAAAATACAGGGCATAAGGCTGGAAAGTGTTCCGCATTTCAGTGTGCTCAAGCACGACACCAGGCGGCAAGTTATCGATGCGCCACTGGCCTTCTTCTTTAGCAAGTTCAATGGTGGATTCGTACATGCCGTTCTCGGGCTGATAAACACCACCGACACCAATCGAACCGACTACAGGTCCACGAACACTGAACATCATCCGGTCATTAGTAGCCCCCGGCATGGAATTGAGATCGATTCGATCCAAGACAAGCGTTCCTGCTTGGGAATCCCAGGATTTCGCCGCAGCCGCGGTCAAATACTGGCGAGCGGCTTGGTGACGCTGCGTAGGTTTGACGGCCTGGGCGAAAAAGTCACGCAGCAGCAGGTCAGCCGCCTGATTCGGATAAGGGCCCGCCACCTCATTGGTTCCCGTGACGGATTCAAAAGAGCGAAGCGCCTGGGGTGAAGAGTCGCTGGGGATAGTGGTGCAGGCGGAGAACACGAGGCCGGCACCAGCAACGACGGCAACTACTGCAGTGGACTTAGCGTTCATCAGTCACCACCCCGCTAGTTTCAACTGCTTTCGGTTCTGGTTCAGACTCGACTGCACTGTTCGGATGCTGCAGCGAGATCGGGCCCGTATTGTATCGCTCCTTGGCCACGAGCGGAAGCGTGAGGAGGAACCGCGAGCCAATACCTACTTCGCCAGAAGCCTCTAACTTACCGCCATGCAGGCGAGCGTCCTCGGCGGCGATGGCAAGCCCCAAACCTGTGCCCCCGGAATGCCTCTTGCGGGATGGATCCGCACGCCAAAATCGATTGAACACCAGCTCTTCTTGCCCAGGCTTGAGCCCCACTCCGTGGTCGGTGACCGCGATGGCCACTGCCTCTTCGTTGACCCGCATCAGCACATCCACGGGCTTGCCTTCGCTGTGATCGATCGCGTTGGCAAGTAGATTGCGGAGAATTCTCTCAATACGACGCGAATCGATCACAACTTGGACAGGCTCGTCTGGCTCGTCGAAGTTAACCGGAACATTCAACTGCTGAGACAAGTGCTCCACCTGCTGCCATGCGGCCTTCAGTGCGCCACGGATATCTACCTTTTCTTGAGAAAGGTCTGCAACGCCAGCGTCGTGGCGAGAAATTTCCAGCAGATCCGCGAGCAACGCCTCAAAGCGATCCAATTCTCGGACCATGAGTTCGGAGGCACGCTTTGAATAGGCATCCATGGAGTCGGCGTTATCTGCGATCATGTCAGCAGCCATCCGCACCGTAGTCAACGGTGTGCGCAGTTCGTGTGAAACATCAGAGGTGAACTGACGCTGCAGATTGCCGTATTCCTCGAGTTGATCGATCTGCTTAGACAATGACTCCGCCATCGAGTTGAAGCTCAAAGCCAAGCGCGCCATTTCATCTTCACCATCCACTACCATCCGTTCCCGGCGGTGCCCTGCCGCAAAGCGTTGGGCGATACGACTGGCGGAAAGCACGGGGGCGGTTACCTGCTGAGTGAGGAGCCACGAAATTGCGACGATCAAGACCAACAACACCACACCAGCGGCTGAGAACAAGCCTTTAATCAAGGCCAGAGTGGCTTCTTCGCTTGATAGTGGCATCACCAGGTACACCTGGAGTCCGATGATGTCCGTATCCGTCGGGGAGCCGATGACCAGAGCTTTGTAGAGATTCCCCTCGTAGTTGTTCAGAGTGGCAAATTGATAGGAAACCTGCCCCTGCGAAACAAAATAGCGCAGGCGCCCAGGTATCTCGAATCCCTCTGGTGAGGTTGTCAGCGTGCCATCTGGGTTCTCAACAATCAGCACCGGTTCAAAGATGGCGCTAGAGCCGGCTGGCTCGGAGCTGCTGAGGTTGGTGAGCGATGACCGTGCGGAGTTCAAGCGCGCTTGCAGGGAATTCGACGTGTCCGAGGACGCTATTTGCTTCTCGACGGCCGTCCGCGATCGCTCAATTTCTCCGTCGGCTGTCTCCAGCTTCGAATCGATCAGTCGCTGCGCGACGATGCTGATCAACGTCAATCCGAGGATGAGCACGACCAGCGTCGTGGAGACCAAAATCGAACCGATGACGCGAACCTGGAGGGAGGTGCGCCAGCGATCGGCAAGCTGCTCCCAGGCACGACGAAGTGAACTCATGAGCGAAGGAGTGTGTCTTAGTCGTTTTGACCGGTTTTATAACCGACGCCACGGACAGTGAGAACGATCTGCGGGTTTTCCGGATCCTTTTCAATCTTCGCGCGAAGTCGCTGTACGTGAACATTCACAAGGCGGGTATCAGACGCGTGCCGGTACCCCCACACCTTTTCCAGTAGTTCCTCTCGGGTGAAAACCTGGCGTGGCCTGCGTGCCATTTCCAACAGAAGATCAAACTCGAGAGGGGTGAGCTGAATCTCTTCATCGCCACGGCGCACCAAATGGCCGGGCACGTCGATGGTGAGGTCGCCGATCTCCAACAATTCGCTAGGCTCTTCGTCGGTGCGACGCAGACGCGCCCGAATGCGAGCAACCAGTTCCTTAGGTTTAAACGGCTTGTTTACGTAGTCGTCAGCACCAGACTCAAGCCCCAATACAACATCGACCGTGTCAGTTTTCGCCGTAAGCATGACCACAGGAACCATCGACTCTTGTCGAATCGCGCGGCAAATGTCCACGCCGTTCATCCCTGGCAGCATCAGGTCGAGCAATACTAGGTCCGGCTGTTCACGCTGGAACGTTGCCACCGCTTCTGCCCCGTCCATCACGGCAACGGTGTCAAAACCTTCAGCCTGTAGGACAATCGACAGCATCTCTGAAATCGCTGGATCGTCATCGACGACGAGAATTTTGGCATTAGTCATGATTTCCTATGGTTCCTTTGTAAAATCCGCGTGGGAGTATTGATAAGGATCAATCATAGATTCTTTTTAGCTTCGATGCGGCTAACAATCCGTTCCGCGATTCCTGTGACTGACTCTTCTGGTTGTGCAACGATCCACTCCCCAGCCCAGCTTTCCGAGGCAAGCCACTGGTATGCCGCACTGGTACGGGACTGCAGATCGCCATCAGATTCATAGATGTCCTTGGCCCGTGTCGCGTCCGCCGCCGCACGAAGCTCAGCTCGTTCCGACGCAACCGCCACCGGGGTAGCCAACAGAATTTGCAGATCCGGCTTCGGCAGGCCGAGCGTGTCGAATTCCAAGTCTGCGATCCAGGTTGCCATCGATTGCTCCCGAGTGCGCGCGACAGAATACGCAGCGTTCGAGGCAACGTAGCGGTCTAGCAGCAACACCTTCTTATCAGATGCGGCGGCCCGCAGCTTATCGACGACCCCGGCGCGATCTAGCGCAAACAGCGTGGCCATCGCGTAGGCGCTATTTGTCAGGTCCCCCATTTCACCGCGGAGTGCACGCGCAGCTAACTGGGCATGGATCGATTCCTCATATCGCGGGAATGCAAGCTGCTCGGCGTCGATACGCGCGGTAAGCGCCCGCGCTAGCGTGTTCTTGCCTGCGCCGTCAATGCCTTCAATACAAATGATCACGGCTAGTTCAGCGCCTCGAGGTAGACCTCAAGGTCTTCCTCGGTGTCTGCCTCCTCAAGAATGGCTGCGGACCGCTCCCTGAGGAGCTCCGACCCGGAACCAGCGAGTTCACGAACGAATGGATAGTTTTCTGCGATCTCGCCAGCGCTAAAGGGCGCTCCGGCCCAGATCGCGGCGATGGTTGCTGCAAGAAGTCCGTTGGCGACTTCTTCTTCGTTGACAGCCTTGTTGCTGGCTACCAGTGCGACTGCGTCATCTATGGCTTCGACAATATCTTCTGAATCGAGCGTGGCAATCTCATCGAGGAAATCGACATTGCTTTCATTAGCGAAGATTGCGATATCCCAGGCTCCCATTTTTCTCCTGACTACAAGGGTCGCGACGAATTGCGCGATCAGCGGGGTGAGTGTCCAACTTAGGGTCACTACTAGATTTACTTTGCTCGGGCACTAATTTCCACTACAGCAGTTTCAGAACGATCTTGCCCCATCGATAGCAGATCAGCAGCGAAGTTTCTGAATATTTTTCATGCGCAAGGGTTTCCCCGAAACACGTCACATGCTAGGGTCAGCGTTGTTATTAAGTTGTTACTTGCAGTTGGGTTGTAACAATTTCGAGATGAACAGCGATAACACAGGTGAATTCAAAAATTGAATCGCTGTTATCGCAACTTGAGGAGCGCCGTCAGTGAACACACATACCCGCGGGTTTGTAGTCTTCGTTGCCATGGGCTGCGTCGCTGCTGGCGCTACCGGGTGGGGAGTGTGGCGTGCCACCGCCCCTGATGATGCGTTCGCTGCTAACGAAACCACGACTTCTCGCACTGCGTCTCCCGTAACGATTGTCACAACGGCCGTACCTACCCCCCAGCCCACGGAGACTACCCCCGGATCGGCGGATGCTTCCGAACGGCACAAGATGCCTCAGCAGCAAGCCAAGGTTTCACAATCCGATCCATATTTGGCACCCAATGCATACATCCCAGATTCACAGACCCCTGTGACTCCGCCAACCCGTGTCTACGCGCCAAACTCGCTGCAGCCAACTCCAACTGGCGACCATGCTGCCACCTCACCTTCGACGACGGCGACTGATCCAACTCCGTCCCAGCCGACCGATAACCCAAACAACCCTACTGAGCCACCGGTTACCACCTCACCCACTGAGCCTACGAATCCGCCAACCGAGCCTACGGATACTTC
Source organism: Corynebacterium sp. H127 (assembly GCF_037482665.1). NCBI lineage: Bacteria > Bacillati > Actinomycetota > Actinomycetes > Mycobacteriales > Corynebacteriaceae > Corynebacterium > Corynebacterium sp. H127. Next base: position 127,111 of record NZ_JBBHKY010000005.1, on the reverse strand, counting down.
GGTTCCAACTGAGCCGACACCAGAACAGTCCACTGAGGTGACGCCGGAGCCAACTCCTACCGACGCACCTACGGGAACCGCTCCGGCCCCATCTGAGGAAACGCCAACGACATCGGTAGAAGAGCCCTCCCCCATAGATCCTGCTGAGCCTGGCAGCACTCCAGAGCCTTCCGCGACACCGACAACCCCTACCCCAACGCCAACCGCTGGAGCAGCAAGGTTGTCCCCTTTTGAGGCTTTGAACTTCTAACCTCATACCCGAAAAGGCGGCTGAGTAGCACTATCCACTCAGCCGCCTTTTAGTTCTTTTGCGCAACTACACCGTAGCAACAAACACTTCGGCCCCGGCACCGGACAGCTCGATGCTCGGGTCGCTGGCAGGAACCCAGGCAGCTTGGCCGGCCGGAATACTCAACTCGGTGGCGCCACACACGCAATGTGCCTCGCCCGCAGTAACTAGCACAATCATCGGGCCATCATGGCTCAGCGTCATAGCTTCCTCGACGTCAATGCGGGAAAGCTTGAACTCGTCAATTGGAATCGGATACGTGGTAACAGCATCTGCGCGCTGTGCCGCAACTCGGGGATCGCTCAAAGACTCAAAATCGAGCACCCGCACTAACTCGGGAACATCCACATGCTTGGAAGTGAGACCACCACGGAGAACATTGTCGGAATTCGCCATGATTTCCACGCCTAGCCCCTTGACATAAGCATGGAGTTGGCCCGCGTCTAGATAGACCCCTTCACCCGGGCGTAGCGAGAACTTGTTGAGCAAGAGCGCTCCAAGAACACCCACATCGTATGGGTATCGGTTATGCAACGCCACCACATTTGTCAGCGCTTCGCGCATCCACTCGGGCAGCTCTGGATCTCCCAAGGCGAGGGCGGCGCAAGTGACGATGTCGTCGATAAGCTTGGTGCGGTTGGCGCCAGGAATAGTTATCCACGTAGTAAATAGGACTCGCAAATCAGCAGATTCTGCAGCAGGCGACCCCTCCAGCATGGACACGTAGCGACTCACTTCGGAGCTGCCGAGGCGCTCGAATAGCGCCATTGTGTCAGCCAGGGGCCGGAAACCCGCCATAGCTTCAAAATCAGTCAGCGCAACAATCAGCTCGGGCTTGTGGTTATCGTCTTTATAGTTGCGATTGTCAGCAGTTGGGTCGATGCCGCACTCGTTTTCGCGCGCGAAACCCTCCTGAGCCTGTTCGCGGGAAGGGTGCGCCTGCAGCGACAGCGGTTCTCCGGCAGCCAAGATCTTCAACAGGAAGGGCAATCCCTCCCCGAATTTCTCACACACCCGCGCACCCAGGTTCGACTCTGGGTCAGCGGCAATAACATCGATGAGTTCAGTCTCTCCCACAGTCGCTGATCCGCCGGGGTGGGCACCGAACCACAGTTCCGCTTCTGGACGCTCGGATGGCACCGCCTCTCCCCGCAGGTTCGCCATATATTCGCGAGATCCCCATGGGTAGTGCCGGATCTTCCCCGTCAGCAATTCCATCTACGGCTCCTTATAAGACTGCAGCTGCTAGTCCTCGAACTATGAGACGTAGCATATTCTCGAGAGAACACGATCCGTCTCCACTACTTTGGGCGCTGGCAAACGGCAACGTTGTGTCGGGTTGCGCCCAGACAACGATTCTCAAGGGTAGCACTGGTTCGGTGGTCGGCTCGAACGGGTCATAGAAAACGTCCGGGGCAGCTGATTGCAATTCTGGTAACGCTACTGCCAACTCTGCAGCTTCCAGCACTCCGCTGACCATGGCTTTTCCTGTCCACAACACTGCCATCAAATTCGCAATGGCACGACCAACCCCGTCATTACCTGTGTGTATGACGCGAGAGTGCGCCGCAAACGCCTTCAATGCTCGGGCCTCGTTGACTAGTTCATCTCGTTCTGGAGCTACCGCTAGCAGTTCCGCATCGACACCGTCGGCTGCAAGCTCCAACTGCTCAAGGACGATTTGATCGGCACGTGTTAGGGAAGCTACTACGGCATACATTGCAGCAATGACGCTTGCCGGCGAGCCCCCTATCCCATTAGGCGGACCGCCAACGAGAGTGACCTGGGCAGGGGCCTCGGCACGCAATGGCCCCTCGGAAGGAGCTATCAAAAGGCTCGGGCATCCCCGTTGGGCGGCCGCATGCAAGCTGATTTCCTGCGACGCACTGCCTTTTGAGGAGGCCACCAAGACCGCATCCAATGGACCTGCGAAGCGCGGAAGTTCGGATACCACGCTGATCGGCAATGGCAGTGGCTCCAGTAGGGCAATGGCACATTCCGCTGCTGCGCGGCTCAGGTCATCTGCCACCACAACGACGAGGCTGCGCGGGCGCAATTCGCGAATCTCTGTGCACCAACCATCACGCAGTAGGTTTGCGGCACCGCGCACATAGGCGCCCTCGTGGGCGACATCAAAGAAACGGACGGCGTCGCGATCATACATGGCTTAAGTTCCTTATGCCCTAATCACAGCTAGGATTTCGGCGCTGAGGTTATCCACTTCCGTGCGAGTAGGCGCCTCCACGTTCAGGCGCAGCAACGGCTCCGTGTTCGAGGCACGCACATTGAACCAGGCGTTAGTGTCTTTCAGCTCAACAGTTACACCGTCGAGTTCATCAATGCTCTCGATTCGATCCGCAAAGTGGTCGAGTACAGCCTGGGTGCGCTCACCCTGTGCTGCTTTAGAGGCAAGTTGGGAGTTGATCTCACCAGAGGCTTCATAGCGGTTGTATTTGGCCATCATCTCCGATAGAGGCTGGTCCTGGGAGCCGAGGGCCGCCAGCACATGCATCGCTGCAAGCATGCCAGAATCGGCATTAAAGAACTCGGTGAAGTAATAGTGCGCCGAGTGCTCGCCGCCGAAGACTGCGCCTTCATCTGCCATGGTTTTCTTGATGAACGAGTGCCCCACCCGCGTGCGCACGGCAACGCCGCCGTTTTCAGCAATGATTTCGGGGACCGACTTCGAGGTGATCAGGTTATGGATGATTGTGGCACCAGGATTCTGGCCGAGGTAGCGTTCCGCAACGATTGCGCAGATCGCAGAAGGGCTTACCGGCTGGCCGTTTTCGTCGACAACAAAGCACCGGTCAGCATCCCCATCGAAGGCCAGACCAATGTCTGCACGGGTTTCTAGCACGAATTTCTGCAAGTCAACGAGGTTCTTTGGATCGAGCGGATTGGCTTCATGATTGGGAAAGTCCCCATCTAACTCGAAATAGAGTGGCTCAATTTCCAAAGGCAGGCCACCTAGGACCGCGGGCACGGTGTGTCCGCCCATGCCATTGGCGGCATCCACAGCAACCTTCAGGGGGCGGATGCTAGAAAGATCCACCAAATCACGCAAGTACTCCCCGTAGCCAGCTAAGACATCCTCCGCACGTTGCGTACCCGCCTCGCCCACGTAACCTGGCACGCCCGTCACCAGATCGTCAATGATGGTGCGGAGACCGGAGTCTTGACCGACGGGACGCGCTCCAGATCGGCACAGCTTAATGCCGTTGTAGGCAGCAGGATTGTGAGAGGCGGTGAACATTGCACCTGGGCAGTTCATGACGCCTGAAGCGTAATAGAGCTGATCCGTAGAGTTCAGCCCCAACATGACTACGTCTACTCCCTGCTCTGTGACGCCGTCAGCAAATGCTTGGGCAAGGCCGGGCGATGAAGCGCGCATGTCGTGACCGATTGCTACCTGTGGGGCAGATTCTTCTCGCATGAGGCGACCGAACGCTGCACCAACGTCGTGAATAAAGTCGGTATCAATGCCGTCCCCTACGATGCCACGGACATCATATGCTTTGATGACGGCTTCGACAGCTTCACGAGAACGGGGTGCAGAGTTGCGCATAAATGCTCCTTTTAGACGAACACGCGTCAGGAGCTTTGAGCCTGGCGCGCACTACTTCCCCACAAGTCTAGATCAATCTTCGTCATCAACTACGTACAGATGCGCGCGACGACGTCCCTTGTCGGCTTCTTTTCGGGTATACCGATGGATCGGATGGTTTTGATCTGCTTCTTCTACTACCAGCCCGGAAGACTGCCTACCAGCTTCGCGGACGGCCTCTGCTAGAGCCGTGAGGTCATCGTCATCTTCGGCATCATTAATGCCGGATACGCGCAGCATTTCCCAGCCCAGCGGGGCTGTTATCTTCGCCGCATGCTCCTCGCACAGATCCCAGCTGTGGGGTTCTGCAGCAGGTGCCAGCGGGCCGATGACCGCGGTAGATTCTGCGTAAGCGTACGTCAACGTGGCGACGGCAGGTTTACCACATCCAGGACGGCTACAACGACGAAAATTACTCACGCGACAAAGTCTAGACCTTTAGTTCACACTTTGGGTAGTACTGAGACGGCGTGGCTTCCGCCCGGACGGAAACTAGCCCCTAAAGTTGCAGCTATGGACGTTAGGACTGCCCGGAATAGGCACGGTCGCGGAGTACGTGGGTCGGTACTCCCCCAGGCCGCTCCGCGCTACCGCACGCGACCTCAGCTTTTCGACGCAGCTGTCCTCGAAGCCTACGCGCCGATCGCAAACGCCTATCCCGAAGAGTTGGCAAACCTGGATATCGCTGTGGACACTGTGCCACGTATGCGATTGAGCGCCGATATGACGGTGCTGCCTGATGAAATAGTTGCCGATGGACCAGTGCCATTGGGGCGGGTAATTCCCGCTGGCATCGATAGGCGCGGCACGCCAACCCGACCAAGGATTGTGCTGTTTCGTCAGCCTATTGAGCACAGGTGCGCAAATAACGAAGAGCGCGGCGAGATCCTCCGTATGGTTCTCACTGCGCTGGTTGCCAATCATCTCAACATCGATCCGATTGAGATAGATCCTGGCTTTAGCTGGTAATTAACCGATCTGTTTCTTCAGGCGACGGCGCTCACGCTCCGACAGCCCACCCCAGATGCCGAATCGTTCATCGTGCTCAAGGGCAAACTCTAGGCATTCATCTCGGACGCCACATGCCTGACAGATTCGCTTTGCCTCGCGGGTCGAGCCACCTTTTTCAGGGAAGAAAGCTTCCGGGTCGGTTTGCGCACAGAGCGCTTGATCTTGCCACTCCTGCTCGACCGCACCAAAGAGGGCATCGAAGGATAGGTCAGACCCAGTGTCTAGCCCAGACCCCATTCCGCGGGAAGTTGCGTCATTCGCCACAAACTCCATCGACGCGCCTCCTTCTTCCGTTGGTATTTTTGCAACTTTTCGATACAGACCGTGTTGACTGTTCGCCACATGCCGTTCGACTTACACAAATGTGATTACACACCGATCACTAGATATCGTCAACCCAGCTTGGCGATAATTTCCAAATGTTCAGCATTTTCCCAAGAAGAAAACCCCACCAGTCACACGATTAACATCGTGCACGAGTGGGGGGATAAGTGTGGGGGTACTACATATAGTGTTTCATACACCCATGAACGACAAGCGTCGACGCCTTACGGCGTGTCGCGAGACAAATGCTTGACTTCTGTCCCGCAACACCAATTAGGCATCTGAAGAAAAACGCACTCCGTTGTCGGGAATCTCAACGCCCGGCCATACGCGCATTCCGCCTTTGAGCTCACAACGAGCTCCGATCTTCGCGCCATTGCCGATGACGCAATCGGAAATACGCGCGTTAGCCCCGATATGGACGCCAGAACCGATGATGGAATTCTCGATCACAGCACCCGGTTCAATAGTCACACCGTCAAACACCACAGTGGCGTCGAGACGCGCTCCTGCGCCGATCTCAGACCCGCGACCGATAACTGTGCCGCCGAGCAGCCAAGCACCGTCATTGACACCCGCTGTCTCATCGACGAGGCTCTCGCCCGTGCGTCCGTCCAAAATCGGCGACGGCGCGATTCCGCGCACGATATCGGAGGAACCGCGCACGAAATCATCCGGTGTGCCCATGTCACGCCAATAGGACTGATCCACATAGCCATAAACCCGACGTCCATCCTCAAGTAAACGTGGGAAAGTCTCTCGCTCAACAGACACTGGCCGGCCAGCAGGAATGGTTTCAATGAGCTCGCGCCTGAAAACATAGATCCCTGCATTGATCTGATTAGTTGGGGGATCTTCCGTCTTCTCCAAGAATTCAGAAACCCGCCCCTCAGCATCGGTAGGCACGCAGCCAAAAGCACGTGGATCAGCCACCCGAACCAAGTGCATGGTCAGATCCGCATTCTTAGTCTCATGGGTTTCCAGCACCTTAGTCAGGTCAGTGCCGCCGAGAACATCACCGTTAAATACCATCACGGTCTCATGACGCAGTTTGTCGTAGACGTTTCGGATACCGCCACCAGTACCTAGGGCCTGTTCCTCCACCACATACTCAATCTCCAGCCCCATTTCGGAACCGTCCCCGAAGTATTCTTCAAACACTTCGGCTTTGTAAGAGGTCCCCATTACCACGTGGGTGATGCCGGCAGCCTTGATCCGAGCAAGCAGGTGGGTCAGAAAGGGCACACCAGCCGTCGGCAGCATCGGCTTCGGGGTAGACAGCGTCAACGGTCGCAACCGGGTGCCTTTGCCGCCAACGAGGATAACTGCGTCAGTTTCTTTTGCCAGAGTTTCAATCGACATGAGGTTTCTCAATCCTTTTGTTCTGATTTACGAGACTGCGCAACAGCTACCGCAACTTCACTGCGCACCTTAAGACCGATCCACAGAACCGCACGGATCGGAGCCTGCCACCAATGCGGATGGCGATCAGCCTGGAATTTATACGCACTGCGATGGTGCGCGGGAAGCATCAGCTCGGGGTGGGAGCCAGCCACGTGCCCTTTGCTGTGTTGAATCTGTGCTGCGGGGCAGAACACATTGTCCCAGCCAGCCTTCCCAAGACGATCTCCTAGGTCAACATCTTCCATGTACATGAAATACCCGTCATCAAAACCGCCAATCGCATCGAATGCTTCCCAGCGCACAAGCAAACAGGAACCAGAAAGCCAACCAGCCGCACGCTCCTGAGACATATCCGCATCATTGAGGTACGCCTGCGACCAAGGGTTCGAAGGCCAGACAGCCGAGAAAAGCGCATGTCCAATACCGTTAGCCAAGGTGGGAACCGCACGCGCCGAAGGATACGCAGAGCCATCAGCTTCACGAATATAAGGGCCTACCGCCCCAGCCTTCGGCCAACGACGTGCGCAATTGAGCATCTCATCAATTGAATCCGCATCGAACACCACGTCGGGGTTCGAAATTACAAAAAACTCCGAGTTGATCTCCCCAGCATCGCGGCGTTCACGCAACTGCCGGGCAGCTAAGTTGATCGCCCCACCGTAGCCAAGGTTTCCGCCGGTAGACAGGTACTCCACATGATCATAAGCTTCCGCCGCAGCTTCAGGTGCTCCGTCCACGGAACCGTTATCTGCCATCACAACTAGGCAGGGGTCACTCGATGCCGCAGGCACTGAATCCAGGAAAGACTTGAGGTACTTTCCTGGCGAGTACGTCACGGTAATGATCGCAATTGGGGCATTCACAATTTTCACAGTGTAATCGACACCGAGTTCCGCAGTGCTGTCCGCCACTCCGGCAATGGCGTCAATTCAGCGGCTCGCCAGCTCTCAGTGGACAGCACCGACCACTCCGGTCTCCGGGCGGGGCGCGGGAACTGCGCTGTAGTACATGGCTGAACCAAAGTTGGCTTTGCACCGGCAAGCGCGTACACCTCCCGCGCAAGCTCAAACCAGGAAGCCTGGCCAGCGCCAACTCCATGCAGCACGCCTTCAACTTCGCGTTCTGCGATCTGCCACAGCCCCTCAGCCAAGTCGAGCGCACAGGTAGGGCTGCCCATCTGATCGGCGACCACGTTGGCAGGTTGAGCAGCACGCGCCAAAGCTAACATTGTGGACACAAAGTCTTTGTGTGGCTGCAGATCTCCGGTAAACAGCCACGCGGTTCGAACAATCGTGGCCGAAGGCAGCGCTGCCAACACAGCCTGTTCTCCTGCAAGTTTGGTACGACCGTATACCGTGTCTGGGTTCTTCGGGTCATTGACATGCAGCGGGCGCTGTAAGCAGCCGGCACCAAATACGTAGTCAGTGCTCACATGAATGAACCGAGCATTAAGCCGATCAGCAACTCGAGCGAGCTCGCCAGGTGCGAGGGCATTAACTGCATGCGCGGTCGCTTCATCCGACTCCGCAGCATCAACATTGGTATACGCAGCGGTGTTGATGATCACATCCGAACCTGCGAGCTTATCGACGTCAATCTCCGTAACATCAAAATAAGGCCTGCTCAGCGCAGTAACCTCCACCCCGGCAGGGGCCGTGCTCACAAGTGCCTGCCCCAATTGGCCGTTGCCTCCAACTACTGCTACGCGCATTGCCTTAGACTCCTTAGCCGACTAACCTTTACGCTCTAAATTACTCATCAATTATTGGGGAGCTCCACGTGCCCGAAAAACGTCGCCACGCGCGGGATATTCAGCCTGCCCCGATCCCACAACCACGCTTCCGTCAAACGGGCCCGAAATCACTCCGAATGATGCTTGCGGCATTGTCAGCTCTTGTGCTGATCGTATCTGGTGTGGGCTATTCACTTGTGGGAAACATCGGAAACGACATCGCCTCTGCTGGCGGATTGTCCCTCGGGGGCGGCGGCAAAGGCGTAAAGAACGCGAAGGACGGCGCTACCGATATTCTGCTGGTCGGTTCTGATTCGCGCACCGACGCGCAAGGCAATCCCTTGTCTGATAGCGAAATCGGCATGCTGCGCGCTGGCGATGAGGAGAATGACAATACGGACACCATCATGGTTATTCGTGTACCAAATGACGGCTCCTCGGCCACTGCCATCTCAATCCCACGCGATACCTATATCAAAGACAGTGAGCTGGGAAACACTAAGATCAACGGCGTTTATCGGGGGCACAAGTCTGCTAAGCGCGAGGAGCTCATGGCTGCCGGCATGACCGACGAGAGCAAGCTTGAGTCCCAGTCCACCGATGCAGGCCGTAAGGCCCTCATCGATACCGTTGCTAAGCTCTCCGGAATCACAGTGGACCACTACGCGGAGATCGGACTCCTCGGATTTGTGCTCTTTACCGACGCAGTCGGTGGCGTAGAAGTCTGCCTCAATGAGGACACACAGGATGAATACTCTGGAGCGAACTTCCACAAGGGAGTGCAAACCCTCCAGGGGCCAGACGCGTTGTCCTTTGTCCGCCAACGTCATGGTCTCCCCCGCGGTGACTTGGACCGTATCGTTCGCCAACAGGCATTCATGGCTTCTCTGGTTAGCCAAGCACTGGAAACCGGCACCCTCACCAACCCCGGCAAGCTGCAAGGGCTATCCCAAGCCGTGCGTCGTTCGGTTGTCATCGACGAAGACTGGGACGTCATGAGCTTTGCTACCCAGCTTCAGAATCTCGCTGGCGGAAATGTCCGCTTTGAGACTATTCCGGTGACGTCAATCGACGGCGTAGGCGATTACGGAGAGTCCGTGGTCACTATTAATCCCGAAGAAGTACACGCCTTCTTCAATACCCTGTTAGGTTCCGGGGCCACCGCTACCCCAACCCCCACTTCCACACCGAAGAACGAAGCGGCAAAGGCCGAACTACACGTTCTCAACGCAACTACAACTGAAGGGTTTGCGTCCCAGGTCGCCAGCGCAATGAAGAACGCAGGATATCAAGTCATTGACGTCGGCAATGCGCCTGCAGGCATGTACAGCCAAACCCAGGTAGTAGCAGCTTCTGCCTCTTCCCCAGCAGCGCAGGCCCTTGCAGCTGAACTCGGTGGCGTGCCTGTCGCCGAATCGCCATCGCTGGATCAAAACAGCCTCGTCTTGGTAGTTTCCGATGACTACTCGGGGCCACGCAGCAATGAGACTCTGACTCCGGCCGAGTCTGAAGGCGAATCTGTGGGACAGCCAGGCGCGGACTTTGGCGAAGATGTTGAGGTTGCACCTAGCATCGATGCAGGTGGCAACGGACCACGCTGCGTTAACTAGTCACCTTCCCGCAACGTTCACTTAGAAAACTCTCTAATGTGGGGCATATGGAACTTCTTCGCACAGCCATGGAAGCTGATCCGGCTGCCCCGCGTCTGACGATTTACAACGAGACAACCGGAACGCGCCTCGACTTTTCAGCGCTCACCTTGGATAACTGGGCAGCAAAAGTAGGCAATATGCTGCTTGAAGAATTTGATCTTGAGCCAGGCGACACCATTGCGATTGACCTGGCCCCCTCCTGGCAAGCAACGGCAATTTCACTCGGTGCTCTCGCTGCGGGCATGTCCGTTCATTTTGGTTCAGACACCGCAGATGTCCTATTTACCAGCCTCGGTTACGAACGGGATGATCGTCACCCAGATGTGGCAATTGTCACTAATGACCCTTTCGGTCGTGGCGTCGCCGAAATTGGTGCCGAGCTTCCGGAAGGCTGTGTAGATTTCGGCCCCACAGTTCGCTTCTACGGAGACCAGTTCTACGAGCCAACCGCGCCGCTGGCAGACCTACTCAACATCGATGTCTCCCAGGTGAAACAGGGTGAAAGACTACTGTCCACCGGTTGGCACAATTGGGATGAGTTTGTTCGCCACGTGTTAGTCCCCATCGCTACTGGTGGCAGTGCAGTAGTGGTTTCTGGACCAACTGCCACTGAGCGACTCGAAAAAATTGCACAGGCTGAACGTATTACCGAACGCGTTGCACCCTGATACTTTTTAAAGACATGGCTTCCGTTTCGTTTTCCGATGTCACGATTAGATACCCTGGCGCTGCTTCCCCCACCGTCAGTGGCCTCGACCTAGAAATCAAGGACGGCGAGTTCCTTGTACTGGTCGGCCCTTCAGGATGTGGCAAATCGACAGTGCTGCGTTCGCTCGCCGGCCTCGAGCCGATCGAATCTGGAGCGATCTTCATCGGAGACAAAGACGTAAGCAATTTGGAGCCCGCCGACCGCGACATCGCGATGGTGTTCCAAAATTACGCCTTGTACCCGCATATGTCTGTAGCTGACAACATGGGGTTCTCCCTCAAGCTTTCTAAAATGCCCAAGGATCAGATTCGCGCCAAAGTTGAAGAGGCTGCTGAGATCCTTGGACTCACCCCATATTTGGATCGCAAACCGAAGGACCTCTCCGGAGGGCAGCGCCAGCGCGTAGCGATGGGTCGTGCGATTGTCCGCAGTCCACAGGTCTTTTTGATGGACGAGCCGCTGTCCAACTTGGATGCTAAATTGCGGGTCCAAACCCGCACGGAGCTCGCTGCGCTGCAGCGTCGTTTGAAAACCACAACCGTGTACGTCACGCATGACCAAGTAGAGGCCATGACTATGGGCGACCGCGTTGCTGTCCTCAAGGACGGCCTGTTGCAGCAGGTAGCCCCACCTCGGGAGCTCTACGATCATCCGGCCAACGAGTTTGTCGCAGGTTTCATCGGTTCACCGTCGATGAATTTCTTGCCTCATAGCCACCCCAAGCATGGCGCAGTAACTTTGGGAATCCGTCCCGAGCACGTTCGCCCACACAACGAACCTGTATCCGGCTCCATTAGGGCCGTAGTAGACATCGTGGAGGAACTTGGAAGCGAGTCCTATGTCTACGCGCACCTTGCGGAGAATCCCGAGATTACGATCGTCAGCCGCCAACTTCCTGGTAGCTCTCCCGCTCCGGGAACAACTGTCTACCCTGCTTTCGATCTCGAGCACGCACACTTTTTCTCCAAAGAGACTGGACAGCGGCTGGATTAACGCTAGATTTGATATACATCCCTAACTGGAAAGGTTATAGCCTCATGAAGTTCACTCGTCGAACTGCAGGAATTCTTGCAGCAACCGGTATGGCGGCTGCACTCGTCACTGGTTGTTCCTCAGATTCGGGCAAGGACGGTGCCGCTGGCTCCTCCGAGTCCAACACCTCCCGTGGCCCAATCACGTTTGCAATGGGCAAGAACGATACTGACAAGATCAAGCCGGTCATTGAGAAATGGAATGCCGAGCATCCAGACGAGAAGGTTGAGCTTAAGGAGCTAGCCGGCGAAGCCGATGCCCAGCGCGACACCCTCGTCCAGTCCCTGCAGGCCAAGAACTCTGACTACGATGTCATGGCCTTGGACGTCATTTGGACCGCAGACTTCGCCGCTAATCAGTGGCTCGCACCTCTCGAAGGCGACCTGAAGGTAGATACCTCCAAGCTGCTGGAATCTACCGTCGATTCCGCAACCTACAACAAGAAGCTCTACGCCGTTCCACAGAACACTAATGGTCAGCTGTTGTTCCGCAACACCGAGCTGGCACCAGAAGCACCAAAGAACTTCGACGATCTGAAGAACTCCTGTAAGCAGGTTAAGGAGGCGGACTGCCTCACCCTGCAGCTCAAGCAGTACGAGGGCCTCACTGTGAACACCGTAGGGTTCATGGAGGGTTGGGGCGGCCAGGTCTTGAATGAATCTGGCGCAGCGAGCGTGGACAGTGCAGAGGCGAAGGCCGGCCTCCAGGCGCTTGTCGACGCCTATGGTGACGGCACCATCGCAAAGTCTTCCATCTCCGCTACTGAGGAGGAAACCAACCTTGCCTTCACCGAGGGCAAGACTGCGTACGCCGTGAACTGGCCTTACATGTACTCGAACTCTGAAGAGGCAGCTGTCAAGGACAAGTTTGAGGTTCAGCCACTTGTAGCTAAGGATGGTGTCGGCGTCTCTACTTTGGGCGGTTATAACAACGGAATTAACATCAATTCCAAGCACAAGGCCACCGCACGTGACTTCATTGAGTTCGTTATCAACGAGGAAAACCAGAAGTCCTTCGCCGATAACTCCTTCCCACCAGTGCTCGCTTCCATCTACGATGACGCAGCCTTGGTTGAGAAGTACCCTTACCTGCCAGCACTGAAGGAATCTCTGGAGAACGCTTCACCTCGTCCAGTCTCGCCCTTCTACCCAGCGATCTCTAAGGCTATCCAGGACAATTCCTACGCCGCACTTACCGCTGGTAAGAGCGTTGATGATGCAACCCGTGACATGAAGGCTGCCATCGAGAACGCTTCCAAGTAAGCACAGCGGAAGGATAATTAATGAAGCACAGGTCAGCGTATGCGTTGATTGCCCCAGCGCTAACCGTGTTAGCGGTTGTCATCGGCTACCCGATCCTCAGGGCCATTTGGTTATCCTTCCAAGCTGACAAACATCTAGATCCTGACACCGGCGTCTTCGTTGAAGGCGGATTCGCCGGTTTCCAGCATTATCTTTACTGGTTGACACAACGCTGCATGAGCTCTTCAGGCGAGATTGGCAGCTGTCCCCCAGGCGTGATTTCTACTGATTTTTGGCCAGCAGTTCGCGTCACCTTGTTCTTCGCTGTAGTTACCGTTTTGTTAGAGACGGTTCTGGGCCTGTGGATGGCCACCGTGATGAACCGCGAGTTCCGGGGACGTGGCCTGCTGCGCGCAGCGGTGCTCATTCCTTGGGCCATCCCTACTGCAGTTACCGCAAAGCTGTGGCAGTTCATCTTTGCCGATCATGGCATCGCTAACTCTTTACTTGGTACCTCAGTCGGGTGGACTACCGACCCTTGGGCGGCTCGCTTCGCCGTCATCATTGCGGACGTGTGGAAGACCACCCCGTTTATGGCGCTCTTGATTCTCGCCGGTCTGCAAATGATCCCGAAGGACGTTTATGAGGCTGCCCGTGTCGACGGCGCTAGCACTTGGCAGATTTTCACGCGGATTACACTTCCGCTGGTAAAACCAGCGCTGATGGTGGCGGTATTGTTCCGCACCCTCGATGCGCTGCGAATGTATGACCTACCGGTGATCTTGATTTCCGCTTCCTCGAACTCCCCTACCGCGACGATCTCCCAGCTTGTGGTGGAAGATATGCGCCAAGGTCACTTCAACTCCGCCTCGGCCTTGTCTACCTTAATTTTCCTGCTCATTTTCTTCGTAGCCTTTGTGATGATTCGATTCCTCGGTGCTGACGTCAATAAGAAGGGGGCCCGCAAGTGAAAGCCGCCCGCAACTACCTCGCAGTTGTCCTCATCTTGATCTGGGGTCTTGCCCCGTTTTATTGGATGGTTGTCACCGCATTCCGGCATAAGAGCCACACCTTCGACACCACACCGTGGCCTACTCACGTCACCCTGGATAACTTCGCTGATGCGCTCGCTACGGACAAAGGCAATGATTTCCTTGGGGCGATCGCTAACTCACTGCTCGTGGGCTTGATTACGACGGTTCTCGCTGTCGCGGTGGGCGTTTTTACGGCCTATGCGCTTGCGCGCTTGGAGTTTCGTGGCAAGGGTTTTGTCACTGGCATTGTGCTAGCCGCGTCAATGTTCCCGGGCATCGCACTGGTCACTCCGTTGTTCCAGCTCTTCGGCGATATGGATTGGATCGGCACATACCGTGCGTTGATTATCCCGAATATTTCCTTCGCGCTGCCGCTGACCATTTACACCCTGGTGAGCTTCTTCCAGCAACTACCTTGGGAATTGGAGGAAGCGGCGCGTGTCGACGGCGCCTCCAGAGGCCAAGCATTCCGACTGGTGTTACTGCCCTTGGCAGCCCCAGCGCTCTTCACTACGGCAATCCTGGCGTTCATCGCGACGTGGAACGAGTTCATGATCGCGCAGCAGCTTTCCACCAATGCTACGGAACCGGTCACGGTGGCTATTGCCCGCTTCTCGGGTCCGAATTCCTTTGAGTACCCTTATGCTTCGATCATGGCCGCGGGGGCGCTAGTCACTATTCCGTTGGTGATCATGGTGCTGATTTTCCAGCGACGTATCGTGGCCGGTCTCACAGCTGGTGGCGTCAAGGCTTAAACTAGTGGCATGACTGAGGATCCACACAAGCACACCCGTAGGCAGCTACAGTTTCAGGCGCTTACGGGTTTCTTGGGGTTTCTCGCTTTTATGTCGGTGATACAGGCAACCATCAATGTGATGCGACCAGAGCCTGCATTATGGCCGGCAATTCTAGCCCTCATTTTGGTGTTGCTGACGGTCATCGTGTGGCGCATCGGCCGGAAGTAGGTTGTTTTCCTGAATGGCCGCCAGGGACAGCAGGGCATCTTCTGCTGACAACACGCTCATAGCGAATCCATTTTGGATCAACACATAGTCGCCTACTGCCACCTCCGGGACATAGGCGGTACAGCATTGGCGAACCTGACCGGCAACATCGATGACGGCCGTCGGCATGAGGCCATTGTCTACGCTCACGATTTTGGCTGGAATTCCGAGGCACATAGCTCTAACCTTAGCCTTCCTCTGCCACGTTGATGCCCATCGCGCCGGCTGGTGCAGAGGTGATAGGCAGGCACGGATCCGCCGCACGTATCGACGCCTCCAGCTCCACCCCGGAGCTCAATGACTCACACAGCATCTCCGCTAACCACCATTCATTTTGAGCGGTAGGAGTAAGGATCTGGCACTCAATCAACCGACCCGAGGCATCGGAGACATAGCGATGCACCAGCAAGCCTCGTGGCCCCTCCACGATTCCGATACCTTCGCCGGCTTGCTGCTTGCCCTCAAATAGCACTTCCCCGGCGCACAGCTCGGAAGACTCGAGGATCTCTGCAATCGCCAGGACGCTGCTCATCAGCAATTCCTGTTGTGCTTGTTTCGGACCTAGCGGAGCTGCGTCGACTACGGACCGGGCGACTGGGCCTACACGGTAAGGCCTGCCATGCACCAGCGGTCGCGGTGCTGGGTCGCCTGGAACCGACTCGACCACACACTGCGAAAACTCCGGGACCAGAAAGCTCGTGCCGTCTGAAAGCAGCACCCGATTTCCTAAAGGGTCCAGCGTGCCCCCTAATGCCAGTGTCATGCTCAGACCGCTAAAGGTGTCTTCCCAGTGATCATCCTTTGGCAGCTGCTGGATAGCACTCTTGAGCGCGGGCAGCTGGGTTGCCAGCTCGGTAGCAAGCTCGTGATTGGCGGGCGCTCGGACTCCGCCCGGCACCGCTACATCGGGGAAGTGCCCGGAGCAGCCTGCTGTGGCCATCGCAAGTTTGCCGACCTTTTTTAGTGCCACCGCTAGATCCCTATCCACCGTGAACAAGCGTGGCGCCACTGCATCCAGAATCGACCCATAATTGAGCAGACTGCGGACTAGTCGGGCGGTTTCCGGGATCTCCGGCACACCAAACAATGCATCCAAGGCCCGTACCCCAGCGAGGTGGTGTGTTACTGGGCAGATCCCGCAAAGGCGCTTGACGATGTCGGGAACCGCGCGCACCTCCTTGCCTAAGAGCAGTGGGTCGAGGCGCGGGAGTCCGGAGAGATCGAAGCGGGCGTCGATAATGGCGCCGTCCTCATCCTTTTTGTAGCTGACCCGGGCTTCAAACGGGTCCACGAACTGATCGAGGGTGAGCGTCGTAATGCTCATCGCGGCTCTCCTAGCGGATAATGGGATCTATGCATGAATTAGGGATTCTGACGGGTGTTGTCTCCACGGTAACGAACGCAGCTGCGGGGCGGGCGATTTCCGCCGTGGGGCTGAAAGTTGGCACTCGCAGCGGTGTCATCGAGGAAGCACTAATGGCAGCATGGCCGATCGCGACAGCGGGCACGGCCTGCGAAGACGCCGAATTGCGCATCGAGGTCATCACCGCAACTGTCTTTTGCCCGCAGTGCGATACCGAACGTGCGATAGATGAGTATTTCGCGCTCACCTGCCCCGTGTGCGACTTCCCCACCGCAGACTTAAGGCACGGGAAAGAGTTTGAGGTTGCCTTTGTGGATGTGGAATCCTAGCCGAGCCACTGCTCGATAAGGGTCTCGGCAGCCACCACCGCTTCCGGGATCGCTGCTGCCACCGAAGGCGACATCCCTACGTTGAGGTCGGTATCAGCCACCACAATCCCCACGACACCTACCCGCTGCGGTTCTCGACCTAGCAGCCGAGCTGCTGAGAGCAGATCCAGCAACCCAACCTGATGCGGGGAAAGCTTCGAATTAAGTAGCCTCGGGATCTGATCCCCCACCAAGGTCACCACGTCCCCTACTTTGCCGGGTCCGGCGAGGGCATCGAGGATGAGCAGGTTCTGGGCATCCTGGATCAGTGGCAGTAGCTCCATTCCTGAAGTGCCACCATCTACGAATTCCACCTTTGCAGCCTGAGGGTTTTCCTGAGGGGCGTCGTCAAGCATCGGCGTAAACGAGCGGGAGGGCACCCACGCCAGCTCATCCTCCTCCCCACCCTGCAGGCGACGCAGAATGGCAAGGCCAACTGCGTCGTCGGTCATGATGGGGTTCCCGATGCCAATGACGGTGATACGCGGCTGCTTAGACATTGCCGATTCTGTGCGCATCGCGAGGAATCGTCCCCTTGCGGATCCACACACCGCCGTTGATCATTGAAGAAATACCGCCCAGCGTTTCTTGATTATCGGCGCGCACCGCTAGGTACACGTGGATCACCACAAAAGTCCAGAGGATGAACATCAAAGCGGCATGCACTAGTCGGACAAAAGGCACACCAAACCAGTGGACTGGCGCAGATATTGCGGCCCAGATCCAGCTCGACTGCTCTGCGAGTCCGAACAGCGCCAAACCCGTAATGAGCTGAATGATGCACAAGCCGTAGATCGCCGTGTATGCGAGCTGCTGCAGCGGATTGTGTGCCAGATAGGTGGGATGGTCCTTCTTCACAAAGAGGTAATACAAGATGGTGTCCCACAGGCCGTTGACGTCCCGCATCGAGTCAAAAGGCCACAGCGAACGCCATCGGAGTTGTCTTTGGGCGGAAAACAGCCACAGGCTCAAACGCCAAATTCCCATTGCGATCCAGGCGAATCCCGCGAGGAAATGGGCGAAGCGCATGTACCCCATGAGGTATCCAACTTCGCCAGGGTTAGTCGGCTGAGCGCCAAAGAATGGGTCCATGATGTAGTAGCCGGTCAGGCTCATCATGATGATGAGGAAGACATTTGCCCAATGCTGAAAGCGCAACGCCTTTGACCAGAGGTGGACTCGGACCCATTGATTGTTTCCAACGTGGCCGTGTTCCTCGGGCTTATCAATGCCCATCGCAATGAAGCCCTCGACGTAATACTGAGTCTTCTGCCCAATGGCATCAACATCCGCCACTGCTACCGTCAGGATACGGTGGCCGAGGATACGTGCTGCTTCGAAGTTATCAACGAAGTCCCGCTTCTTCGTTCGCTCCATAGATGCTTTCGCAAGCACCGCGTGAGTATCACCGCGCATGACAAGCTGGCGCCCAACCCCGTTGCCGATACTGGCCAGCGAGTACTTTGCCGAAGGATTAACGGGCACGTATTCGCTTGCTACGATCGGGCCAGCTTCCCGCTGCAAAGCCAGCTCTACAGGATCATTGGTCCCTGCAGGCGCAGCCGCAGCGAACTCGAGCAATTCCTCCGGCGTGTACTTGCCAGCGGAATACACTTGCGCAATGCGGATCTCCCGCTGCCGTGAGCTGAGCGAGGTAGTCATGAGGTCATCACCTGGAAAAGTGGTTTGCCATCAGGGTCGAGCACGTGGACGGCGCACGCCATGCACGGGTCAAAGGAGTGGATGGTGCGCATCGGCTCCAGCGGCTGTTCTGGATCGACCAATGGGTGCTTGCCATCGCCGGAGAGCGCTTCTTCGTAGGGGCCAAGCTCGCCCTTCGGATCGCGTCCGGATGCCAGCCAGGTGGTGGGAACTACCGCCTGGTATCGGGAGACTTTGCCGTCCTTAACGGTCACCCAGTGGCTCAAGCAACCACGCGCAACTTCAACGAAGGCATAGCCCGACTTCTCTTCCGGCCATGAGCTCGGTTCCCATTTAGTGGAATCGAATACATCAATGTCACCATTCCTGATGCCCGCAATGAACTCCGGAAGCAGCGTGTTTGCCATTTGTTCCGCGTTGGTTGCGGCTTCAATAGCGCGAGCTAAGGTACGCCCAGCCGTTGAGTTCATTTGCTCGAGCTTGAAGCCAATCTTGTACATGGCGTCATCAAGGAGCTGCTTGGTCAGTGGTTCGTCTTGGGCATAGGCCAAGAGGACGCGGGCAACCGGTCCCATTTGCATGGCATGACCGTCATAACGTGGTGCCTTAGACCAGGTGTATTTGGTGTCATCTGCAAGCCACTCGTATGGCGGCTTTGGGCCAGTGTAGTTGACTTCGGTTTCACCGACAGCAGGGTGCAAGCCAGCATCGTCGCCCTCTTCGTAGGAGTACCACGCGGAAGAGACAAACTCTTCGATCTTGGACTCGTCGAACGGGTGGATGGTGCGGTAGTCACCGTTAAGGAAGATGCCCGGCTTGACCTTCGGATTCGGTGTGGTGGCGGGCATGCCGCCCTTGACCTTGCCGGAGTAGGTGGTGCCTTGCATGCCGACGGCCATCATGTTTTCCGAGGCCTTGCCGATATCAAAGTAGTCCTTGTACACGCCCATGATTGCCAGCGCATCAGGGACGTAGCACTCATTGACAAACTCGGTGATTTCATCGATCCAGGACTTGATGTTGTCCAGGGTCACCTGGTTTACCGTCTCGGATTTGTCCGGATCGATGGAACACGCCATGCCGCCGACGAGGAAGTTGGGATGGGGGTTCTTTCCACCGAAGACGGTGGAGATGCGGATGATCGAACGCTGGAATTCCAAGGCGTCGAGGTAATGCGAAACCGCCATCAAGTTGGCCTCTGGCGGGAGCCGATAGTCTGGGTGTTCCCAATAGCCGTTTGTGAAGATGGAAAGCTGTCCCGAAGCCAAGACATCCTCCAAGGTCTTCTTAACCTTGGCGAACTTGTTTTCCGAGTTCAGCTTCCAGGTAGAGCCAATGGACTTTGCAAACTCGACAGTTTTAGCTGGATCCGCCTTTGCAGCTGAGACCACATTGACCCAGTCGAGGGCGTGCAGGTGATAGAAGTGAACCACATGGTCGTGAATGCCATGAGAACCCAACACCAACTGTCGAATCATTTGGGCTTGCTTCGGAGGGGTGGAACCGATCGCATCCTCAACTGCTGCTACCGAGGCAACAGAGTGGACTCCGGTGCACACACCGCAAATACGTCCGACGAACGCCCACACATCGCGTGGATCGCGGTCCTTGACGATGGTTTCAATCCCGCGAAACTGGGTGGTTTCTGCCCAGGCCTTCGAGATTTTGTCACCATCGCGCTCTAGCTCGAGTCGCAGGTGGCCTTCAATACGGGTCAGTGGGTCAATGACAACGCGTTCAGTAGCCATTAGTGTTCCTTCTTTTCTGCTACGGGGGCATCGCCGAATGCTGTCAGAGTTTCATTTGACTCGGATTCCCGCACTGGAATGGACTTAAACAAGGTCAATCCGCCGTGGATCGCTGTGCCTACGGCAGCAGCTCCGATGAGGCCTAGGCCGATCTTTTCCACCGGCTCTTCAATGCCGAAGCCCTTGATGTGTGGCAGTTCCTTGTAGAACGGTGTGAACTTGTCAAAGAAGTCCTTCTCGGTACAGCCGATGCAGGGGTGACCTGCGCCGATCGGCCAGCCAGACTTGAGGTTCCATTGCACGATCGGGCACGGGCTAAAGGTAGATGGACCCTTGCAGCCGACCTCGTAGAGGCACCAACCATTTCGGGCGCCTTCATCATCGAAGGAGCGTACAAACTGGCCGGCGTCGAAATGCGCGCGACGTGGGCAGGAATCGTGGATCCGCTGATCGTAGGCGAACAGCGGACGCCCTTCAGCATCGACTTCTGGAGCTTCGCCGTGAGTGAGGATGTACGTCAGGGACGCAGTGATAACTTCACCGATCGGTGGGCAACCGGAGACATTGATGACAGGTTTGTCGGTGATGATTTCATCTACACCCACAGCGCCGGTCGGATTTGGACGCGCAGCTTGGACGGAACCGTAGACTGCGCACGCACCGACGGCCAGCACGACGTCAGCGTTCTCGGCAGCTTCCTCCAGGACCTGTTTGACGGACTTACCTCCGATGGTGCAGTAGATTCCGTCGTCCTTCATCGGGATCGAACCATTGACCACCAGAATGTGAGGCTCTTTATTTACGTCATCCAGGGCTTTCTCTGCCGCATGCCCTGAAGCAGCCATGATGAGGTCGTTGTAATTAACGGACAGTAGATCGAGCACGAGCTCTTCTACTGTGGTCCCACCAGAGCGGATCGTGGATTCCATACAGCCGGTACATTCTTGTAATTGCAGCCACACCACGTTCGGTTTTTTAACCGCACCAAGTTTGTCAGCAATTTCTTCTGCAGCGGCTTCCGGCATCTTCGCAAAAGGAGAACCTACTGCGAATACACCGGCAAGTCCGCCGCACATTTTAAGGAAATCTCGACGCGGGACACCGCGGAGTTCCAGATTCTCGGCGAGGGTTTCACCTTGCCAGTTAGCACCAAAATTCATTTTGGCGAGCCCCATTCCATATTTTGTGACTCGAGACACAATAATTAACTAATGCCAGCAGGCATCACTAGTTAAACCGTAGCAAGTATCACCGCACTTAGGGAGTAGGTATTACCACTTTGCTAGCCCAACATTGTTCAACGCTCAATGTTGGTGTGAGAATCGTCATTAACCCCGAGAATTTTCCGAAATATCACAGCCGCGCCACAGTCATTCAAAATGCCCTAAAAGCCACTCTCAGCTGCAGAAACCACAAAGCCGAGACGAGAGGAACGTACCTCGTCTCGGCTCCTAGAACCTAGGTATGGAAGTAGGGCAATCTTGGTCACATTTATCTTAATTTATGTACCAAATCTACCCGTTTGGGGGTCACCCCCAGGCCAAGCCCGGCCTTACTGAGCGGTTGCTCGCGGACGCGACACCCACTCGATCCAAGCGTCCATCCCAGCGCCAGTTTTCGCAGAAACCTCAAACACTTGCACTCCCGGATTCACTGTCTCCAGATTGCGACGGAACAATGCCATGTCGAAATCCAGATAAGGCAACAGATCCACTTTGTTAACCACCACTACAGCGACAGAGCGGAACATGATCGGGTACTTCAGCGGCTTATCCTCACCCTCAGTGACCGAATACACCATGGCCTTGCAATGTTCCCCCACTTCAAATTCTGCAGGACACACCAGGTTGCCAACATTTTCAATCAGCACCAGATCCAGGGTGGACAGATCCAGCCCTTTCAAAGCTTTCGCGACCATAGGCGCATCCAAATGGCATTCACCACCGAAGCCATTGCCAGTGTTGAGCAGGGAGATCTGGGCGCCGTAGCCTTCGAGCCGATCGGCGTCGATAGCCGTTTCGATGTCACCTTCTACGATGCCGATACGCACCTTGCCTTGTAGCGCCTCCAAGGTCTTCTGCAGCACTGATGTCTTGCCAGAACCCGGCGCGCTCATCAGGTTGATGCACTGGACACTGTGTTGATCAAAAGCTTCACGATTATGTGCAGCGCGATGATCGTTCTCGGCAAAAATGT
Organism: Corynebacterium sp. H127; assembly: GCF_037482665.1. NCBI lineage: Bacteria > Bacillati > Actinomycetota > Actinomycetes > Mycobacteriales > Corynebacteriaceae > Corynebacterium > Corynebacterium sp. H127. Next base: position 104,735 of record NZ_JBBHKY010000005.1, on the reverse strand, counting down.
CCTCTAGGACAACGATGCGCTCGCGCCCCGTGTCATAGCCGGAATGATCGCCGTGCTCACTTGCAGCGGGATCAATGTGCTCAAGGTGTACATGGTCGCCGTGCTCGTGATCGTGCTCATGATCATGGCTGTGTACGGTGCCGTCGTCGTGGCGGTGGAATCGTCCCATGGGTTAGCTCCTAGTTACATCGATATCGAGGATGGTGAACTCATTACCACTTGTCACTTCCGCTGTTTCGCCACAGGTGGGACAGGTGAAGTCGAGTTCAGAAAGTTGTGTTTCGTGTCCGCTTGCGCAGGTAATGCGCACTGGCTCCCAGTGTATGTCTAGTTCAGCGTCCTCAAGAGGTGAGTCTTTGATGACAAATCCCCAGGCATACTCCAAGGTTTCGGGCACCACCTGACGCAGTGCGCCAATACTCATGCGCACGGTGAGGACCTCTCGACCAGCGGCAGCCCGGGTAACGGCGCGCGCCAACTGCGTAGCCAAAGCGACTTCATGCATAACCTAGAACGTAGCAGTCTAGGCTGGTGAGCATGACAGAACGTCGTGATATCCGGCTGCGCGGGGTGGTCCAAGGCGTGGGCTTCCGCCCCCATGTGGCTGCCACTGCAGCCAAGTTTCCCATCACTGGCTTGTGCGGTAACGACGACCGTGAAGTGTTTATTGAAGCCCAAGGGAAATCCGCCGATATCGACTCGTTCCTCTGCACCTTGTTGGACACGTTGCCGCCCTTGGCCCACGTAATTTCCGTCAGTACCAGCACACTGCCGCTTGTCGACGACCATGGCTTCCGCATCGTATCGTCACGGCACGTCCCAGGTACGCGCACACTGATTCCTCCAGATGTGGCCACCTGTCCAGAATGCTTCGCCGATATGTCCAGGCCGGACGATAGGCGCTACCGCTATCCGTTCACCAACTGCACCAACTGTGGCCCCCGGTTAACGATCATCGAAGATCTACCGTACGACCGGCCTGCCACGACCATGAAGAAGTTTCTGATGTGTCCGGACTGTGAACAGGAGTACCGCGATCCCAAAGACCGGCGTTTTCATGCCCAGCCAATTTCCTGCCCGAATTGTGGCCCGCAGCTGTGGCTCGAGGGGATCGACTCTGACAACCCCATCCGCACTGCTCAGGAGCTGCTCGACCAAGGGAGAATCCTCGCGGTCAAGGGCTTAGGCGGCTTTCACTTGCTCTGCGATGCCCGCAATGAACAAGCGGTCTTGGAGCTGCGGCGTCGAAAAGCGCGGCCCGGCAAGCCCTTCGCGGTGATGACCCCGATGACCTCACTAGCGGAGCTGACGGCGGAGCAGCAGGCTTTGCTGGAATCCCCTGCACACCCGATCGTGATTGCACCGATGAGCAGCTCCTATGATCTCGCGCCTGCAGTGGCACCGGGACTCAACGATGTGGGAATCATGCTGCCCTATACACCGCTGCACTCGCTCCTCGTGGACCGGCCGTTGGTGGCTACCTCCGGCAACCTCTCCGGCGAGCCGCTGTGCTACACAAATGCTGACGCGCTGGCTCGCCTCAAAGGATTTGCGGACTATTTTCTCCTGCACGACCGGGACATTCATGTTCCCGTAGAGGATTCGGTCTTCCTGGAGACGATGCCGGTGCGCCGCTCCCGCGGTTATGCTCCCTTGCCGTTCTCGCTGCCGGGCTCCGGCACTGTGTTAGCTGTGGGTGGCGAGCTCAAGAACACCTTTTGTCTCGCTCATGATGATATCGCCCACGTGTCCGCACACATCGGCGACATGGGTTCCTTGGCCAGCCAGCAGGCTTTCGAGCGTTCGGTCGCGCAGATGCTCCGTATGCAACGCTGTGAGCCAAAGATCGTAGTGTGCGACCTACACCCGAACTACGCCACCACGGGGTGGGCCGAACGCTCCGGGTATCCGGTTGTGCCAGTTCAGCATCACTATGCGCATGCTCTGTCCCTGTTGGCATCGCATGGCAGGTTCGAAGGCCCTTTCGCCTGCGCCACGTTGGATGGCACAGGATACGGCACCGACGGCACAGTGTGGGGCGGAGAAATCCTCGTTCTTTCAGAGGACCTGCGCTCTTTCACCCGAGCCTGGCACTTGCCACAGTTCCCTATCGTCGGTGGCGACCGCGCAGTGCAGCAGCCGTGGCGCCTCGCGCTCGGACTGGCTCATGCTTGGGATCTGCCCTGGGACTACGAGCATCCGGAAACGCACCAGGTAGAGCTACAACTTGGGCGCAACGTGGGGCTGGTGCAGACCTCCTCACTGGGCAGGCTTTTCGACGCCGTCGCAGCCATGCTCGGCATCTGCACGGAGCAAACCTATGAAGCGCAGGCCGCAATGGAGTTGGAACGGATAGCAAGCGGTTCTCTTCGCTCCGCAGCCCATGATTGGCGCGCGCTCATGCTAGAAGTTCTGGAGGAATCAATTCCAGTGCCCGAGCGGGCCATGCGATTCCATCAGGGTGTGGCCGTACTCCTCGCCCAAGAGCTGCGAGCCTGCGCAATGCCTCTCGTCGGCGTAACCGGAGGCTGCGCGTTGAACCGGCTGCTAATGCGATTCCTGCGGAAAGAGCTAGCTGGGTTGGAAGTCTTAACACACGAAACGGTGCCCGCCAACGACGGCGGACTGAGCCTAGGCCAGGCGTTGGCCGGTCGGTTGGCTTTATCCGCTGACAACCCGCGCTAGCAAATACGTGGCAGTGGATCCCCTACCAGCATGTCCACCATGCGGGTACCGCCAAAACCGGTGACTAGTACAACAGATGCAGCTGGTTCTGGTTCCACCCGTCCGATCACACAGGCGCCTTCTGCGCCGGCCTCGCGCAGCGCGGTCACTGCAGCGTCTGCCGAATCAGCTGACACGACCGCTGCAAAGGTCCCTTCGTTGGCCACATACAGGGGGTCTATTCCGAGCATGTCGCAGGCGCCACGAGTCATGTCACGGACGGGGATCTTGGAATCCTCCAGCACCACGGCTTTGCCCGTGGCGCGGGCCATTTCATTCATGGACGTCGCTAAGCCGCCGCGGGTGGCATCGCGCATCCAACGGACTTCTGCGCCAGAGCAGAGGGCGTCGATAAGCCCGTTGACGGCCTGGGTGTCGGACTCGATCGGGGCCTCAATGGCAAGGTCTCCGCGGGCCATCATCACCGCCATCCCATGGTCAGCGATGGGACCGGAAAGCACGATTTTGTCACCAGCCTGGATCTGGCTAAAGCCAAGATTGCGGCTCGGCGGGATGACACCGATGCCTGCAGTGGTGATGTACACCTTGTCGCCCGTCCCTTTGGGCACGACCTTGGTATCGCCGGTCGCAATGGTAACGCCAGCCTTGTCTGCTGCAACCCGCATTGCGGCAACGATGCGGCGCAGCTCCTCAAATTCCAGGCCTTCCTCCAAGATGAAGGCCACGGAGATAAGCTTCGGGATAGCACCAGCAACTGCCAGGTCATTCACCGTGCCGTTGATTGCCAATTCGCCGATATTGCCGCCCGGAAACTCGATCGGGCTGACCACATATGAGTCGGTGGACATCGCGATGGAGGAACCATGCTCCTGAATCAAAGAAGCCGCCGACACCACTGCGCTATCGCCACCTTGCGCAAGGACGTCGTTGCCATAAGCGTCGAAGAAGACCTGTTCTACGAGGGCTGCGGAGGACTTTCCGCCCGCGCCGTGCGCTAGTGTGACGCGATCCTCAATGAGGCGAAACGGGCGCAGCCGAACACGCTCAATGTTCGAATTAACTTTAGTTTCGTCCTCGTTGAGGCGATTCTTCGGGTCCACTGGTGCTCCTTTGAATGGGTTTGCTAACAATGTTAGCCCCCAGATGACTGCTAAGCTCAAGTCATATCTAAAGGAGAACCTATGTGTCTTGGTGTTCCTGCGCAGGTAGTAGAAATCCCGGAAGCTGCGCGTGCCAAAGTATCGATCAGCGGCGTGACCCGCATGATCTCCACGGATCTAATGACAGAGCCCCTCGCGGTGGGCGAATGGGTCCTCGTTCACGTTGGGTTCGCGCTCAGCAAGATCGATGAGGACGAGGCCCAGTTGACCCTGCAGCAGATCAAACAGCTCGGCGCGAATACCTTTGAAGACGAGCTCGATTCTTTCAAAGGCAGCGCGATATGAAATTCGTCGACGAGTTCCGTGACCCTGAGGCTGCCAAAGCCCTACTGCGCCGAATCGAGCATGATGCGGCCCTGTTAGAAAAGCCGATTTCCCTCATGGAGGTATGCGGTGGACATACGCACACCATTTACCGCTATGGGCTGGAAAACCTGCTGCCAGAAAACGTGGAGTTAGTCCACGGTCCGGGCTGCCCAGTGTGTGTGATCCCCATGGGGCGCATTGACGATGCTGTGTGGCTCGCCAACCAACCCGACGTCATCCTCACAACTTTCGGCGACATGATGCGTGTCCCGGGCTCCGAGGAATCCCTCTTGCAAGCCCGCGCGAAGGGGTGCGACGTCCGGTTCGTGTACTCGCCTCTGGATGCACTCAAACTCGCCGAGGAGAACCCGGACAAGCAGGTTGTATTCTTTGCTGTTGGTTTTGAAACCACTACTCCTTCCACCGCTGTGACTCTGGAAACTGCGCGTAAGAAGGACATCGACAACTTCACGATCTTCTCCAACCATGTCACCATCGAGCCACCACTGCGTGCCATCGTCAACGGCGGCGAGACTAAGGTCGACGGCTTCATCGGGCCTGGCCACGTCTCTACGATCATCGGCACTCATGCTTTTGACTTCCTAGTGGAAGAATTTGGGATGCCCTGCGCAGTCGCAGGTTTCGAGCCACTTGACATTCTGCAAGCTGTTGCAATGTTGGTGTCTCAATTTGCTCACGACGAAGAAAAGCGCGTTGACAATCAGTACGCCCGCGTCGTGCGTGCTGAAGGAAATCCTGCGGCGCGTGCATTGCTGGACAAGACCTTTGTGCTCCGTGGCACCTTCGAATGGCGTGGCCTTGGCTGGCTCGAGAACTCGGGTATGGGCATCGCGCCGGAATACGCCAAGTGGGACGCAGAAAAGCGTTTCGACGTCCCTGGCAACCGCGTCGAAGACCCAAAGGCCTGCGAATGCGGCTCCGTCCTGACCGGCCGAATCAAGCCTTGGCAGTGCAAAGTATTCGGCACCGCATGCACCCCGCAGACCCCGATCGGCACCTGCATGGTCTCCCCTGAAGGAGCCTGTGCCGCGTACTACAACTTCGGACGTATCGACCGCGAGGCGACGGCTTCTCTAGCCAGATAACAGGTGTCGGATGTGGTAATGCAGATTGACTGTTTCAGGGGCTAAAGTGCCATTTGCGTTGCCAAATCCGACATTGCTACTGCACTTAACTAGCCCTTTAGCTTCCGCCACAGAATCCGACCTGCAGAGTGCGGCAAAGCGAATACTTCACGAACCCACATCTTTGGGGCCTTCGCAAAGGGAGTTCGCGCCGTCACCATCCGCACCGAAAGTCCATGGTGCCATGCCCACATCTTTGTGCGCCAAGCATGAAAGTCGCTGGTCACGACGATCCACATCGGATAGCCTTTCAGCAGCGAAAAAGACTGCTCCAGATTCTCATTCGTGGAGCGCGCTTGGTTTTCTAGCGAGATCACCTCGGGCGAAACCCCACGCTTGATCAGCCAGGAAGCCATCGCTTCCGCCTCTCCCTGATGCCCCGAAACCACCACGTGCTGGGATTCCAGCGCATACGGTAACGCCGCTTGAAGTCTTCGGGTGAGAGTGCCTCCTGGACGGCCGCCCAAAAGCCTGCTGCCCAGGATCAGCACCGGTTCGTGCATCTAGCCCTCCATGAGGCGCTGGCGCAGGGCTTCGTCCTTGGCGAGGACCTCATCGCGCATGTTTTCCTGATACTGCACCATTTTTTCCACCAAGGAGGGATCCCCTGCGGACAGGATCCGGGCAGCGAGCAGCCCAGCGTTCTTGGCCCCACCGATGGAGACGGTAGCGACGGGCACGCCGCCGGGCATCTGCACGATGGAGAGCAGAGAATCCATGCCATCCAGATCCTTGAGCGCACGCGGGATGCCAATCACAGGCAAGGGTGTAGCGGCCGCAACCATGCCTGGCAGGTGTGCGGCGCCACCGGCGCAGGCGATGATGCACTTCAATCCACGCTTGTGAGCCTCACGCGCATAGTCGAGCATGCGCTCTGGGGTGCGATGAGCACTGACGACGCCAACTTCGAAAGGAATGTCAAAGGTGGCGAGCATCTCGGCGGCTGGCTCCACAGTGGGCCAATCGGAATCGGAGCCCATGATGAGGCCTACAAGCGGCTGCATTAGTTGTCCTTCCATTCTGCATGGACCAGGAAGTGAGCCGCGAGCTCGCCCTTTGTCTTGAGCTCTGCCACGTCCCCGTTCCCGGTGAAGTTCACATGCCCGATCTTACGGCCCGGACGGTGCTGCTTGCCGTAGAAGTGAATCTTGGCATCCGGGAATCGTTTCCATACCTCGCGCATACGCTCCGGCATCGGCATCTCCGGATCTTCTGGCGCCCCCAGCACGTTGGCCATAACTGACCATTCCTGCAGCGTGTCCGTGCTACCTAGCGGCATGTCAAGCACTGCGCGAATGTGCTGCTCAAATTGATCGGTGACGCAGCCATTCTGCGTCCAGTGACCGGTGTTGTGCGGGCGCATCGCAAGCTCGTTGACGAAGATGCCGTCCGGGGTCTCGAAAAGCTCGACAGCGAGGTTACCAGTGACACCGAGGACTTCTGCGGTCCTAATTGCGGTTTCTTCCGCTTGCTTCTTCAATTCCGCTTTGAGTCCAGGTGCTGGGGCGATAGCAAACCAGCAAATGCCGTCCTTTTGGATGGACTCGACTACCGGCCAAGCTTTAACCTCTCCGGACGGGCGCCGAGCGACCATCGCTGAAAGCTCACGCAGCAAGTTAACCTTCTGTTCTGCCATCAGCGGGGTGCCGCCCGCAAGCAGCTTCTCGACGAGCCCAACAAGCTCCTGCTTGGACGATGGGAACCACACGCCCTTGCCGTCGTAACCGCCACGGCGAGCCTTAAGGCACACCGCGCCATCAACCTTTTCCCAAAAGGCCTCCGCTTCCGACACTGATTCGATGGCCGCAAACGGTGGAACCGGAGCACCAAGCTCTTTCAATCGAGTGCGCATGACGAGCTTGTCCTGAGCATTCACCAAAGCTGTCGGGCGAGGCTGGACATTGATTCCCTCAGAGATCAGAGTTTCCAAATGCTCATTTGGCACATGCTCGTGGTCAAAAGTGACAGCGGTAGCGCCGTGGGTGACGGCGCGGAGGTCATCGAGATTCTTGTAGTCGCCCAGTACAACATCGGCTGCGACCTGCGAGGCGCTCTCCTCCAGCGAGCTGGCCAACACACGCACAGACTGCCCGAGCTCGATCGCCGCGGTCTGCATCATGCGTGCCAATTGTCCATCGCCAATCACACACAGAATTGGCATGTCTGGTGCGTGCGCTGCTGGATTCCCTATGTTGTCAGTCACGGCTAATAACTATAGCGCCTAGATCAACACTCAAATAACCTTAGGTTTTATGAAGCTGAACCTTGAGGAGTTTTCCGACACATGGGCAAAAACGTGCGCGGGAAGCCAGATAGAACCGGGAGATCACGTCTGGCTCCACTCGGATTTGTTGTTTTATCCCGACGCGGTCATTACGACAACTTACCAACCCGAGATGACATTTCCGTTGCCATTATTCTTCAACATGACTCGCATCGCGGACACGTTCAAGCTCCCCTGCGGTCGCATTGATCTGACCACACCTAGCGAATGCCTCCGAATGCTCGTGACCAATATCGGATTAACGGCAGACGGCTTTGGAAGCAAGTGGGACTATCACCACGGATTCACCCACGAATCTGAACCGCGACTCTACGCCTACATCGATGAAATCCCGTGGGGTGTCACGATCAGCACTCGCAAAGGAGATTCCAAATTCATCGGTCCTATCGAACCCACTGGAGACTTCCAATGGAAGAGCTAGCAAATATCCCAGCTCTCAGGGAAGTCCATTAGCAGCGCATCAGTCAAGTGGTTAACAAATAGCGTACCCAAACTGGCTTAGCTTTCAGAATTCAGGCGCTCAACTGCGAAAACCAAGAAGCGCCAACTACGTTTTGAACTGCACCGATTTAAAGCGATGACAACAACTGATGATTCTCCGGTTGTTCGAAACCCATAGAATTATTCAGAGGGATATCTATTCATCAGAGAGACCATTGTGAGCCTCCATTCCCAATAGTGGATGAGGTAGTTGCCTTTCCTTTTCAGGGATTACGTCGTGCTGGTGAACGTAGTTTCAAATGGGTTGTGCCCGTTGGCGTGGCGTATGAATTGATCCGGTAATGGACCCCTACTGCGACTAGGGCGACCACCATGGATACCTTTCGACTCAATTCCTACATCTACTCGAAAGGCTGACATCACAACGGCCGCTCCCCCAAGCATCACCGGACTCAATGCGTACGCACGCCCTACCAAGACTGCCGGCGTCCAGCAATAAGTTCGTTGATCTCCGCCGCGACGCGTTTTGCCTTCGGCACATCCGGGAAGATCAGCGGCCGGCTCATGCCTGAGACATCTACATATAGCGAGCCCTTCTTCTTATATGCTCCCAGGATGTGCTGCAGCGGGATGGAATCTTCTCGGGAACCAAATCCCGGCGCCCGTACAATAAGGCGCTCGGAGGTGACGGCAAAACGCTGTCGCCTTAGCCGCAGCAATGGCAGGATGAGTCGCCAAAATATCAACAGCATCCACAGCACTGCGATGCCGTTATGCAAGTCAACCAGCCCTTGATTGTCAGCCCAGCCGATGGCCATCCAACAAACGGTAGTGAGCAACAAGGTCTCGATGACGGGAAAGGTCAGAGAACTTAGCGGTGCGGTGAGATCGTAACGGAAAGACTCGTTCATTGCTGCAACCTCAGGTGAACCACATCGCCAGCAGCAATTTCATGTACTACCGCATCTGCGGACTGCACTTGGATTAGTCCATCATCTGCCACACCGATGCACTCGCCAAGCAGCTCCTTATCACCCGGGAGGTGAACGCGCACTTGTTGCCCGATAGAGCTACAAACGGCGCGGTAGTCCCGCATAAGAGTCGGCTCATCATTCATCCACTGCGTCAAACGCTCTTTAAGAGCAATAAGGACGCTTCCGACCAGCACAGTTCGATCTACCGGGCCGCCGACCATTTCTAGAGAGATCGCGTGTGGCACGGGAAGCTCACCCTCGCTAAGAGAGACGTTCAAGCCCAGACCAATCACAATCGCAGGCTCCGGCTGAAACTGGGCAACCTCAGCGAGGATGCCGCAGACCTTGCGTCCGTTGATAAGGACGTCGTTGGGCCATTTCAGGGCGACGTCGTAGGTGTCACTGAGGGCGTCGATAAGCGCCAGCCCCGTGACCAGCGGCATGGTGCCGAGGCGCTCCACCGCACTTGTCGACGGCCGGATGAGGATCGACATGGTGGCTTGTGACATCGGTGGCGCGGTCCATACCCGCCCGTGACGACCCCTGCCAGCGCTTTGATATTCCGTCACAGCTGCGGTCCACTCGGGCGCCCCCTGCAGGGCGGCTTTGACTAGGTCCGCATTGGTGGAACCTGTCTCTGCGGTGTAGTCGATGCGTGGCAGCTGCGTTGCAGCGCATAAAGCATCGATGTTCAGCGGCTCTCTCATAAGAAAAGAGTGTAGTCGTTCGGTCAATGTGGCGAGTTTCACCTGGCAGAATGGCGGATTCTGCCCTACCTCGGCGACATTCAGCGCGACACGCCGGAAAAATGTGACGCAGATTTCTTTTGTGCCCTGAACTGGAAAAACGTGAGCGATCCCTCAAGAATTGTGTTTTCTTGGTGGAAACTAACCATAAAACCCCTTAAACTCCCCGAACATGACCATTTCCTCACCTTTGCGACGGCTCGATGACATCACGGAACCAGTGCAAGCAGCACACGCGACTACCGCGGAGAAAATTGCTGACCTCAAGGCCCGCCGCAGCGAAGCGCTGACGATTTCCAAACCCCGCGAAGACCGCCTCTCTGCACGAGAGCGCCTGGACTTCCTCCTCGACGAGGAATCTTTCGTCGAAACTGACCAGCTCGCACGCCATCGCACCCACGACTTTGGGATGCATTCAAAAAGACCCGTCACCGACGGCATCGTTACCGGCTGGGGAACAATTAACGGACGTGAGGTGTGCGTCTTTTCCCAGGACGGCACCATCATGGGCGGCGCACTCGGCGAGGTGTACGGCGAGAAGATGATCAAAATCATGGAGCTTGCCGTCAACACCGGCCGCCCGTTGATCGGCCTCTATGAAGGGGCCGGCGCCCGCATTCAAGATGGTGCCGTATCGCTCGACCAGATCGCGCGCACCTTCTATCACAACGTGAACGCTTCTGGCGTCGTCCCGCAGATTTCCGTCATCATGGGCGCCTGCGCAGGCGGCAACGCATACTCCCCCGCACTCACGGACTTTGTTGTCATGGTGGAGAAGCAATCTAAAATGTTCGTCACCGGTCCCGACGTGATCAAGACCGTGACCGGTGAAGTTATCACCCAGGAGGAACTGGGCGGCGCCTCCACCCACATGGCAACGGCCGGAAATTGCCACTATATTGCGGAAAGCGATGAAGATGCACTCGAGTGGGTACAGGACCTGCTCGAGTTCCTGCCAAGTAACAACCGCGACCTCGCTCCTCTCGAACCTGCGGAGAGCATCGAGGCAACCGTCGATGACCTGCTACTCGATAGCATCATCCCCGACTCCCCCACCACTCCTTACGATGTCCGAGATGTCATCTCCATCCTCACGGATGACTCGGACTACTTCGAGATCCAGGCGGATCGCGCCGAGAACGTTGTGATCGCCTTTGGCCGCATCGAAGGCCAGTCCGTCGGGTTCGTGGCCAACCAGCCAACTCAATACGCTGGCTGTCTCGACATCGACTCCTCCGAAAAGGCCGCACGCTTCGTCCGCACCTGCGATGCCTTTAATATCCCGATCATCATGCTTGTCGACGTCCCTGGCTTCCTCCCCGGTGCCGGCCAAGAGTACGAGGGCATTCTGCGGCGTGGCGCAAAACTCCTATATGCCTATGGAGAGGCCACCGTCCCAAAGATCACGGTCACTATGCGCAAGGCTTATGGTGGCGCGTACTGCGTTATGGGCTCAAAGGGGCTTGGCGCGGATGTGAATCTTGCGTGGCCGACCGCGCAAATTGCCGTCATGGGCGCCGCCGGAGCAGTGGGCTTTATCTACCGTAAAGATATAAAGGACGCGATTGCGAAAAAGCTCGACGTTGAGCAGCTCATCCGTTCTTTTGAGCGCGAGTATGAAGATCACATGCTCACGCCATATGCGGCGGCGGAACGGGGGCTTATCGACGCCGTCATCCTGCCTTCCGAAACCCGAGCGCAAATCGCACGCAATCTTCGCCTCCTTAGCAAGAAGAATGTGATGCGCCCCGCACGTAAGCACGGAAACATTCCACTTTAATACGTGATGTGGCCCGCTTTTACCCCTAAAAGCGGGTCGAGTCACCACCTTTTTTGGGTTCTGCCCAAATTCGATTGCCCACTCAGTAAACAAAAGTGGGTCAACAACATAGACTGATTGCCATGACTGCCGCAATGAACACTGGCGCCGAGACGCCTGACCTGACGACCACCGCCGGAAAGCTGGCCGATCTTCGCGCCCGCATCGCCGAGACCCACGCCCCAATGGGCGAGGCTTCTATTCAGAAGGTGCACGAAAAGGGCAAGAAAACCGCTCGTGAACGCATCGAGTACCTCTTCGACGAGGGCTCCTTCGTCGAGATCGACGCTCTGGCACGGCACCGCTCTAAGAACTTCGGCCTGGACGCTAAGCGCCCAGTCACCGACGGCGTAGTCACCGGCTATGGCACCATTGACGGTCGCAAAGTCTGCGTGTTCTCTCAGGACGGTTCCGTTTTCGGCGGCGCACTCGGCGAAGTTTATGGCGAGAAGATCGTCAAGATCATGGACCTGGCAATCAAGACCGGTGTACCTCTGATCGGTATTAATGAGGGCGCTGGCGCCCGCATCCAAGAGGGCGTTGTCTCACTGGGTTCTTACTCCAAGATCTTCTACCGAAACGTACAGGCTTCCGGCGTTATCCCACAGATCTCCTTGATCATGGGCGCTTGTGCAGGTGGACACGTTTACTCTCCAGCGCTCACTGACTTCATCGTCATGGTGGACAAGACCTCCAAGATGTTCATTACTGGCCCGGATGTGATTAAGACCGTCACCGGCGAGGACATCACCCAGGAAGAGCTCGGTGGCGCTCACACCCACATGTCTACTTCGGGAACCTCGCACTACACCGGCGCCGATGACGCTGACGCACTCGACTGGGTTCGCGAGCTGGTCTCCTACCTGCCTGCCAACAACCGTGCCGAAGCGCCACGCATGGAATCAGACATGATGATTGGTTCAATCCAGGAGAACATCAACGATTCCGACCTCGAGCTGGACACCCTGATCCCAGATTCCCCGAACCAGCCTTACGATATGAAGGACGTCATCACCCGCGTTGTCGATGACGGCGAGTTCTTGGAGATTCAGGAATCCTACGCGGAGAACATCATCATCGGCTTCGCCCGCGTTGAAGGTCGCTCCGTTGGCATCGTGGCTAACCAGCCAATGCAGTTTGCCGGCTGCTTGGATATCAAGGCTTCTGAGAAGGCCGCTCGCTTCGTCCGCACCTGTGACGCTTTCAATATTCCGATCATCGAGTTCGTGGACGTTCCTGGCTTCCTCCCAGGCACGAACCAGGAATACGACGGCATCATCCGTCGTGGTGCAAAGCTGCTGTACGCCTACTCTGAGGCCACCGTCGGCAAGATCACCGTCATTACCCGCAAGTCTTACGGCGGCGCCTACTGCGTGATGGGATCCAAGGACATGGGCGCGGACCTCGTGCTGGCATGGCCTACCGCCCAGATCGCCGTCATGGGCGCATCCGGCGCTGTCGGATTCATCTACCGCAAGGAACTCAAGGCAGCTGCTGCTGAAGGCAAGGATGTGGCAGCGGTAATGAAGGAATACGAGCAGAGCTACGAGGAAACCCTCGTCAACCCATACATGGCTGCAGAACGTGGCTACGTCGATGCCGTAATCCCACCTTCTGAGACCCGTGGCCAGATCATCGAAGGCCTGCGCCTCCTGGAGCGCAAGGTTGTCAGCGTCCCAGCCAAGAAGCACGGCAACATCCCACTGTAAGGATTTCCATGGAAGACAAAAAGCCATTCCTGACCATTACGAAGGGCAACCCAGATGCGACGCAGGTCGCAGCTCTGACTGCGCTCTTCGCCGGTCTCAGCGCTGCGCCCGCAGCGGAGCCGACCCGTGACCGTAACAACTGGGGCTGTATCTCGGAGCGCCTCCAGCGCCCGACCACCTACAATCCCAATGCTTTCCACAACGTGTCCTACTTCTAGCTGGGGTCTACTTCTCCTACCCAAGCGCTAAAGCCCCTTAAAACGCAAACATTTGGGTAGGGTAAGTCGACATGCACCTAGTACTCGCTTCAAGCTCACCCTCGCGGAAATCCATCCTGGAATCCGCGGGGGTGTCTCCCGTTATTCACCCCGCAGATGTCGATGAAGACCGCATTATCGCTTCACTGACTGGAGCGGAGCCGGCTACGGTCGTCGAGAAGCTGGCACAAGCCAAGGCGGAAGCGGTTGCACACCACTACCCTGCTGACGTGGTGATCGGCGGTGATTCCATGCTGCTCTTGGACGGAGAGCTACAAGGAAAGCCCCATACCGTGGCGGCCACCATCGAGAGATGGCGAGCCCAACGTGGCAAAACCGCTGAGTTGATCACCGGGCACCATCTCATCTCCCCTGCCGGAACTTACACCGGTACTTCCCGCACTCGGGTCCACTTCGCGCAAGCTAGCGACGCAGACATCGCGGCATACGCCCAATCTGGAGAGCCGTTGCAGTGCGCCGGAGCATTTACCTTAGAGGCAATGGGCGGCTGGTTCATCGATCGCATCGAGGGCGATCCCTCGAGCGTGATCGGCTTATCCCTGCCACTGGTACGGAAAGCACTGTACTCTTTCGGTATCAACGTCTCAGAATTTTGGTGAAACATGAAAAAGCTCCTTGTCGGCGGTGTGCTGGCAATCCTTACCGTCTCGCTCAGCGCCTGCGGCACTACCACTAAGCCGGAATCCAATGCTGCCTGCCAATACAAATCCAGCAAGGCTGCGGCTAGGGACGTCGACAAGCCGGCAGGCGATGCACCGACTGGGATGGTGGGGCTGCGTCTGACTACCTCGGCGGGCGATATCGATCTCGACCTCGACGCAGACCAAGCACCCTGCACCGTCAACTCCATAACCCACCTAGCCAAGCAGGGCTACTTCGACAACACTGTTTGCCACCGCCTGACAAACAGTGGCATCTTCGTCCTGCAATGCGGCGACCCAACAGGTAGCGGCAGTGGTGGACCTGGGTTCAGTTTTGCTGATGAATACCCAGTAGGTACCGGAGAAAAGGGCCTGTACAAGGCCGGAACGATCGCGATGGCAAACGCCGGACCGGACACCAACGGCTCACAGTTCTTCCTCAATTATGAAGACTCGCCGCTGCCTCCCAATTACACCCTTTTCGGCACGATGACGCCAGAATCCCTCCAGGTAGTGCGCAGCATCGCCGCCAAGGGCACCGCGACAGGTGCCGGCGATGGCGCCCCAGCAGAAGAAGTCACCATACAGAAAGCAGAGGTCAAGTAATGCAACTGACTCCCCCGCCAGTACACGTCCCAGCCTTTGATTCCGCCGATCCTTACAAACGGCCCGAGAACCCGGAAGCGTGGGCCTTGCTCGCAGAAAAAGCTGAAGATCCCCTCGTCCGCTACGCATTTGCCCGCACCGGCTACCACCGGGGCCTAGACTTGCTTCGCGGGAACGGCTGGAAAGGCTTCGGCCCTGTTCCTGCTGCTCATGCCCCTAATCTAGGGGTGCTGCGAGCCATCGCCCAATTGGCCTTAGCTGCTCGAGAAATCGGAGAAGATGCCGAGTATGACCGCTGCCGGGCGCTGCTTTCAGACTGCGACAACTCGGTGGTTGAATCTCTACTGGGTTAAATAGCGCTTAAGGGTGTAAATTTTTTCTTCATGGAGAACAATCCCGGCCCATCGGTAAGAGAACTCACCCTTCGCGGCGTGATCATCGGTGGCATTATCACCCTGGTATTTACTGCAGCCAACGTCTACCTCGGTTTGAAGGTAGGCCTAACCTTTGCCACTTCTATCCCGGCAGCGGTTATTTCCATGGCCGTTTTGCGCAAGTTCGCTGGCCATACCATCCAAGAAAACAACATCGTACAAACCATTGCCTCCGCGGCAGGCACCCTATCCGCCATCATCTTCGTCCTCCCGGGACTCGTGATTGTCGGATGGTGGAGCGGGTTTAGCTATTGGACCACCGCGGCAGTATGTGCGATTGGCGGCATCTTGGGTGTCACCTATTCCATCCCGCTGCGTCGCGCGCTCGTGACCGGCTCCGACTTGCCTTACCCGGAGGGAGTCGCTGCAGCAGAAGTTCTGCGCGTCGGCGATGAGAACGGCTCTGCGGAAGAGAACAAGGTTGGCCTCAAGGTCATCACCTTCGGCTCTCTCGCTTCAGCAGGCTACGCGCTGCTCACCGCCCTTAAGGTTGCCACCGGCAGCTTATCGACGGCCTTCCGTATCGGCTCCGGTGGCACGATGGCAGCCACCTCCATGTCTCTCGCTTTGATCGGCGTCGGCCACCTTGTGGGCGTGGGTGTGGGCATCGCAATGATCATCGGCCTGCTGATTTCTTATGGCGTTCTGCTGCCGGTCTTTACCGCAGGAACGCTACCGGAATCTGGGGACATCTCCAGCGTCGTCTCCAGCACCTTCTCTTCAGATGTGCGCTTCGTTGGCGCAGGCGCGATGGCGATCGCAGCGGTCTGGACCCTCATCAAGATCATCGGCCCTATCGTCTCGGGCATCAAGAGCTCGCTGGTTTCCTCCCGAGATCGTCGCAGCGGCCAAACCGTCGATATCACTGAACGCGATATCCCGTTCCCAGTAGTTGCAGGAGTCACCCTCGCCTCGATGATCCCTGTTGGGTTGTTGCTGTGGCTGTTCACCAAGGACACCCTCATCGCCCACCACGCCACCGGCTTGATCGCCTTGAGCATTGTGTACGTATTGGCTGTCGGCCTGCTGGTCGCAGCGATTTGTGGCTACATGGCTGGTCTTATCGGCGCTTCCAATAGCCCGATTTCCGGCGTGGGCATCATCGTTGTCATTTCTGCTGCCCTATTGATCAAGTTGCTGGCAGGCGGTGAGGATCCGACTACGCTCGTCGCATACACCCTGTTCACCGCGGCCATTGTTTTTGGCATTGCCACCATTTCCAACGATAACCTCCAGGATCTGAAGACAGGTCAGCTCGTCGGCGCCACCCCGTGGAAGCAGCAGGTTGCCTTGATTTTGGGTGTCCTGTTCGGTTCCGCAATCATCCCGCCAGTCTTGCAGCTGATGCTCACCGGCTTCGGTTTTCAAGGCGCACCTGGTGCCGGTGCAAACGCCCTCGCCGCGCCACAGGCCGCACTGCTTTCCTCCGTGGCGCAGGGCATTTTCGGCGATTCGCTGGATTGGTCTTTGATCGGCCTCGGAGCCGCAATTGGCGCCGGCGTGATTTTGGTAGATGAAATCCTGGCACGCACCACTTCCAACCTTCGGTTACCGCCACTTGCTGTGGGCATGGGTATGTACCTTCCGATCAGCCTCACCTTGATCATCCCGATCGGCGCCTTCATCGGACGCGCATACGACAACTGGGCGGAGAAGAATGGCGGCGAGCCGGTCAAGCGTCTCGGCGTGCTGCTCGCAACCGGCCTGATCGTCGGTGAATCGCTCTTCGGAGTCTTGCTGGCTGGCATCATCGGAGCCACTGGGTCTGACGAGCCACTGGCCATCACCCCAGAATCTTTCGAAACCCCAGCTCAATTCGTGGGCTTGGTTGTGTTCGCAGGTCTCATCGGAGGCCTATACACCTGGTTGAAGAAGAACCGCGTGTAGCTCTTGAGCTACTAGGGGCTCGGCGTTTTCGCCGGGCCCCTTTCCTATGCCCGAAACCGGCGTAGCGTGGACTACACAGGCGCAGAAAGGATCTACACATGGTCAGCACACACAAACTTGTCATCGTCGGAGTCGGCCACGTGGGATCCTACGTGCTTGCCGACGCCATGAAGCTCAATCTTTTCGGGGAGATCGTCACCATCGATTGCGACCAGACTGTTGCGCATGGTGAAGCCCTCGACCAGCACCAGGCCACGGGATTGCACACAATTGCGTCGGCAAGCGTGCGCTCCGGCGGCTACGAAGACTGCGCCGATGCAGACGTCATCGTCTGCGCCGCCGGCCCCTCCATGCTGGTGGACCCCGAGCACCCCGACGCCAAGCCGGACCGCGCCGCACTGGCCCCACACAACGCGCAAGTGATCCGCGAGGTCATGGCCGGCATCACCGCACACACACGCGAGGCGGTTATCATTCTGATCACCAACCCGCTGGACACCATGGTGTACATCGCCGAGAACGAGTTCGGCTACCCCGCCGGTAAAATCTTCGGCACCGGGACCATGCTCGATTCCGCCCGACTGCGGCGCATCGTCGCCGACCGGGTGGGGGTCTCCCCCACCTCCGTGACCGGCTACATGATGGGCGAGCACGGCATGTCCGCCTTCCCAGTTCTCAGCCACCTGTCTGTCGCGGGGATCCCCACCGCCGAACTGCCGGCACAGTTCGGGGTAACCCTGGACCCGGCGGAGCTAGCGCAAGCCGTAGTAGATGCCGCCTATGATGTGTTCCGATCAAAGGGCTGGACCAACGCGGGCGTCGCCCAATCGGCGGTTGCGATGGCGCGCGCGGTGCTATTGGATGAGAAAGCTATTTACCCAGCCTGCACAACCTTGCGTGGCGAGTACGGCCATTCTGGAGACGTCGCGCTATCGCTACCCACCGTGATTGGTGCAGGGGGAGCCGAACGGCGCATTCCGGTTTCTCTCAATGCTTGGGAAGCTCTCGCTCTAGAGCGCTCAGTAGCCGCAATCCAGCAGGCGATGGGCTCAACCGGCCTGCACTAGCACCGAAAAATTGAGCATTGTTATCTAATCGAAATTTACTGGACTTATTTTTCAAATAGCCATAGTCTAAAGTTCTCAGTGACAGTAGTTCTTTTCTATGCGATTGGCAGGATTCTTTGATGCGCATCCGACACACCCCCATCATCCTCGGCATCGGCCTGAGCCTCGTGCTCACTCCGATGGCTCAAGCTGAAGAAGTTAACCCAGAGCTCTTCAAGAGCAGCTGGGGCGACAACGGCGCAGAGTTTTCCACCCCGGAGAGCGAATACTGCCGCATTTCTGAGGACATGGGCCCTGAGGGGGCACAATACGTGGTCTGCCGCACTGGAGAGACTCCCGAAGCAATCGTCGGGGTTATCACTGGCGAGCCGGCCTTCTACGAAGAGAATCCGCCACTGCCTTTCAACACCATGACCGGGGAGCAGCCAGCACTGCTTAATCCTGGCCAGGAGCTAACCGTTGGCGCTGGACGTTGCATGGTCACCGCTGAGCAGGGCACCGTCTGCAACATCGACGACAACGGCTTCACCTTGCCGATGACTGAAGAAGCTCCTGCGCAGTAACCCGCCTAGAATTGCCGCTGACAACGCTTCGTTGGGAGTGTTATCAGCATATCTAGAGACCTTAGAAACGCTTCCGGCTCAGGTCGGCGAACTACGAGGGGTGCAGCGCCGTTTTGTTAAGCGATTCCCACAAGCGACGAGTATTTCAAGGAAGCACGCTACTGCTAGCCTGGGCGATCGTCGCGATCACCGCAGTGGCGATCAGGGGTCGGAGCTTCAACGCACTGGTAACGTACTGGCCCTTTCCAGTATTTCTGGTCCTCGGGATCTTCGGCACAGTACTGCTTATCGTGGAATTCTTCCGGATCCGGGGCAGGAGCGAGCTTAGCCGCCGCTGAGTACTGACAGAGAAAAAGTGATCGCCCAGCCTCCAGATGGCTGGGCGATCACTGCGCTAAGAAGTCTAGACAGACTTCTTCTCCACGCGGGAGATGGCTTCCTTAGCCACCATTTCCTGGATTCCCATGTCGAGTTCCGAAGTAAAGCCAACACAAGAGCAGTTAATCTCACCGAGAACGTAAGTGTCTTCGCCGTTCTCGCCGTCGGCAAGCATGAAGTCAGCGGTCCAAATCAGCGGAATGTTGTCACCACCGAGCTTTTCAGCGATAACTGGGCGAGCTGCAGCGAACAGGTCGATGAGCTCCTGCCATGCCTCTGGCTTGTCGTAGGTGTACTTTGCTCCGGAGAACAGCGTCGCGGAGAAGTTGTCACCGCCCGCAGCTGGCTTCTTGTGCACCACGAATACGGGATGCGGGCCAACTAGCAGGATACGGATCTCACCTTCAACGATGCGTGGCATGAATCGCATGTCCACAAGCATGCCGTTTTCACCGATGATGTACTGGTCGCAGAAATCCATGAATTCGCCGAGCGGCTTGAGCTCGGTGTGGTTATCTACGGCCTCCGTGCAGCGCAGCACAGTATCCAGTGGCAAGGCGGTGCCTGGAGCCACGGAAGCTGCCAGCTCCTTGTCCTCAAGCTGGACGCGCCAGATACCTTCGCCAGTAGAGCCGCGGTTCTGCTTGAGTACGCGTTCACCGTAGGAGATAGAGGTTGGGAAGGTGTTGTGGAAGGTCTCGACATCGTAATAGGCTGCGGTGTCCGCTGGAACCAAATCGGTGTCGTTGAGTTTTACCAGCGCATCCTTCGCTCCATAGGCCATCATTTCCTCTGGAGTAGACATGCCCACGAGGCCTGCTTCGTTGGAGAGCTTGGTGAGCAGATCGAAGTAGCCTTTTTCACCACCAGGAATATTGCCTGGGTTCACACGGGAAATGTAAGCGTCAAAATTCTCGGACACGTACTCGAAGAGCTTCTCCGACCACTCCGGACGGTAGAAGACAACCTCGGAATTCCAGCCCGCTGCCTTAATGGCATCGACGATGGGCAGGGTGTCCTTACGGTGACCGTTAATTTGCTTGTCGCTGCCACCCTCGACTTCGAATACGACGATTGCCTTTTTCATGCGCTCTCCTTGGTAGCTCTGTGTGCACAAGGCTCGTGGATTCGCGCCCTGCTTAAGAAAAACCTTATCTTTGCGGCACCTTGCTTGCAGGGCCAATGAATATTTGGTGCGCAAAACCACAGGTTGTGGCCTGGCATCCCAAAGCTGACCGCCCCACCGAATACCCCCACCTTCAAAATGTTAGACGGAGCACACCCCTTCTTGAGCTGTGACTGTCCGGCAGCGATTCCCGCTAAGGTGGTGGCTAACCACTGCTCATAGATTATGGAAAGGCTGCCGACCCATGGCCGTACCCCTAGACCCGAACCCCAAGTTCAAGGCTTTCGCCCACCCTGAGCGCCTCGTATCCCCACAATGGCTCTCTGCCCAACTTGGTTCGAAGGGACTAAAGGTGGTCGAGTCTGATGAAGACTCCCTGTTGTACAGCATCGGTCACATCCCTACCGCTATCCAGATCGACTGGCACCGCGACCTCAACGATCCCCTCACCCGCGACTTCATTTCACCTGAACGATTTGCAGCTCTAATGGATGAGAAAGGAATCGCTCCGGATGACACCGTGGTGATCTACGGAGATAAGCGCAATTGGTGGGCCGCTTATACCTTGTGGGTGTTCGAGCTGTTTGGCCATAAAGATGTCCGCCTACTCGACGGCGGCCGCGACGCGTGGATGGCAGAGGAACGCGATACTTCCTACGATGTCCCGGAGTATCCAGCAGCGGGCTACCCCGCCCCCACCTTAAAAGAAGATCATCTGCGCGCTTTTGTCAATGATGTGCGCGCCGTCATTGACACCGGAACGCTTGTCGACGTCCGCAGCTCCGAGGAATACCAGGGCGCGGAAACTCAACAAAGCCAGCCGACGATTCGTCGCGGTCATATTCCTGGTGCCAAGAATGTCGCCTGCGAGTCAAGCGTCATGGCCAATAACTACTTCCGGTCACGGGAGGAGCTGGAACAGATCTACGCAGGATTGGATCCGCAGTCTCACACCATCGTGTATTGCCACGAAGGCGAGCGTTCCGCTCACAGTTGGTTCGTGCTGAAAAACTTGCTCGGGTTTGCAGACGTGCTGAATTACGACGGCGCATGGGTCGAGTGGGGCAACATGGTACGTATGCCAATCAATAAGGATTCCTGACCTACTCCTTGAACATTGTTCAGGCAATTTTTTTACTCCCGCTTGGGGGTGCAATGCCACATTCCTTCACTCGATTCCATTCGAACTTGCGACATCTTGTGTAACAATAAGTGTCACGCACTGCACCCCCAGCCAGCTGTGGGACGTGGCACAACTTAGTAACAAGCGTGAATAGTTCACTCAACTAGCGCATAGAAACTTCCAGGAGGGGTTAGACGTGACCGTCGAGACCAAGAAGATCACCAAGGTGCTGATTGCAAACCGTGGTGAGATTGCAATTCGCGTTATTCGCGCAGCACGCGATGCCGGCATCAAGAGCGTCGCTGTTTACGCCGACCCAGACGCGGATGCACCTTTCGTATCGATGGCCGACGAGGCTTTCGCGCTGGGTGGCCAGAATTCTGCCGAGTCTTACCTCGTCTTCGATAAGATCCTCGACGCTGCAAAGAAGTCCGGCGCGGACGCTATCCACCCTGGTTATGGCTTCCTTTCTGAAAACGGCGACTTCGCGGAAGCCGTCATCAACGCTGGCCTGATCTGGATCGGCCCTTCCCCGCAGTCCATCCGCGAATTGGGCGACAAGGTTACCGCCCGCCACATCGCCCTTAAGGCAGAGGCCCCAATGGCCCCTGGCACCAAAGAGCCAGTGAAGGATGCCTCCGAGGTCGTTGCTTTCGCCGAAGAATACGGTCTCCCTATCGCCATTAAGGCAGCATTCGGTGGCGGCGGCCGCGGCATGAAGGTTGCCTACAAGATGGAAGAAGTAGCCGACCTCTACGAGTCCGCTACCCGCGAAGCCGTTGCAGCTTTCGGCCGTGGCGAGTGCTTTGTGGAGCGTTACCTGGACAAGGCGCGCCACGTAGAATGTCAGGTCATTGCTGACCAACACGGCAACGTTGTTGTCGCCGGCACCCGCGACTGTTCCCTCCAGCGTCGCTTCCAGAAGCTGGTTGAGGAGGCTCCGGCCCCATTCCTCACCGAAGACCAGCGCACCCGCCTGCACGAGTCTGCCAAGGCCATTTGTAAGGAAGCTGGCTACTACGGTGCTGGCACCGTCGAATACCTCGTTGGTTCCGATGGACTGATCTCCTTCCTCGAGGTCAACACCCGCCTCCAGGTGGAACACCCTGTCACCGAAGTCACCACTGGCATCGACCTGGTACGCGAGCAGTTCCGCATCGCCGAGGGCAAGGAACTCCATATCAAGGAAGATCCAACCCCACGTGGCCACGCCTTCGAGTTCCGCATCAATGGTGAAGATGCCGGCAACAACTTCATGCCTGCTCCAGGCAAGGTCACCAAGTACGTTGAGCCTTCCGGCCCTGGTGTCCGTATGGACGCTGGCATCGTGGAAGGCACCGTCATCGGTGGCCAGTTTGACTCCATGCTCGCCAAGCTCATCGTCTTTGGCGAGACTCGTGACGAAGCACTGCAGCGCGCATCCCGCGCTCTCAACGAGTACGTAGTCGAAGGCATGCCTACCGTGCTCCCATTCCACCGCCACATCGTGGAGAACCCGGCATTTGTTGGTGACGGCGAGAAGTTTGATGTCTACACCAAGTGGATCGAAGAGGAGTGGGACAACCCAATCCCTGCCTACGTTGATCCTGCCGAGGTAGAAGAAGCCGAAGAAGCAACTCCTTCTCAGAAGGTTGTCGTGGAGATTGATGGCCGTCGCGTGGAAATCGCGCTCCCCGGCGATCTCGCTATCGGCGGTGGCGCAGCTGGCGGCGCCAAGAAGAAGGCAAAGAAGCGCCGCGCAGGTGGCGCTAAGGCAGCCGTCTCCGGCGATGCAGTTTCCGCTCCGATGCAGGGAACCGTGATCAAGGTCAACGTGGAAGAGGGCCAGGAGGTAGCCGAAGGCGACACCGTAATCGTTCTCGAGGCCATGAAGATGGAGAACCCAGTCAAGGCTCACAAGTCTGGTGTTGTCAGCGGCATCGCAACAGCAGCGGGTGAAGGCGTCACCAAGGGTGCCGTCCTGATGGAAATCAAGTAATCCGCTAACGCAGAACCACACGCCGACGGCCCGAATGCTCCCCACGGAGTGCTCGGGCCGTCAGTGTTTACCCAAAAGTGGCAATCAAACGGGCATAATGATGAACATGCAGGACATAGAACGGCAACACTATTTGATCGGCGATTTCGAGCGCGAGTACGCGCTTGAAAAGCTCAAGAGTGCCACGGAATCGGGCCACCTGAGCCTCGCAGAGTTCGACCAGCGCGCCGCCCGAGCCGCGAGCGCTCGAACTAAGGGCGATATTGAGACCCTCGTCCACGACATCCCCGAAGATCTGGTAGTCAAGACCGAACGCACCTCCGGATTGCAGCGTCGGATCGGAATCATTGCGCTCGACGCTTGCCTCATCCCATTTGCTCTCCTCATAGCCCCAGAACTCGCCACTTTCGTTGCACTGCTGATACCGGTGCTCGTTGTCTTACTCTTCGTCCTGAAAGTGGGGCCGGACTCTTTGTATCGAACCAAAACCACCTACACGCAGATCGGAAAATAGATGGAGCCCATGGATGTCAACGGTGGCCGCTTCTACGCGCGCCCCTTGCGCGATGATGACGCGATAGCGCTGGAGCAGGCGATGACTTCGGTGGGGTCGATTAGCGCGGCGCAGCAAGAGTGGCTCAATGATACGGCCTATTCCTGGGCGGTGTGTGAACAAACCAACGTCAATGCCGTGGCTATCGCGCGCTACCACGATGGCAACCTCGAAGTAGCTCCGGTAGATGATCCGGAACGCGATCTGCCGAATGATCCGATGTTGCCACCGAAGAAGACACGAGACGGTGTCGCGGAAGGCCGCGCAGCCATTCAGCGCTGGATCGACGGTTTCCTGCCGCTGTATCAGGCAGAGCAAGCACGCTAGCCAACCTGCACTTGCTGGAAAAGCTCACCCCGGAAGCGATTAGGCTGGTCTCATGGCTCCCCGTTTCCGCAATCGCCGCAAGATCATCGCCGCCATCGACCAAGGCACAACGTCTACGCGCTGCATGCTTTTCGACGACCATGGCCGCGCCCTCGCAACCTCCCAGCTCGAACACCGCCAGATTTTTCCGAGGCCAGGCTGGGTGGAGCACGACCCAATGGAAATCTGGGCGAATACCCGGCGCGTGATGGCAGATGTACTAGCCAAGGCCGAGTGCTCGGGTGAGGACATTGCGGCTGTCGGTATCACCAACCAGCGCGAAACTACTGTTGTGTGGGATCGGCACTCAGGGAAGCCGGTGTACAACGCGATCGTGTGGCAAGACACCCGCACCGACAGCTTTTGTCAGGATCTCGATCCTGCGCTATTCGAAAGAACCGGCCTGCCGGTGTCCACCTACTTCTCCGGCCCCAAAATCGCATGGATCTTGGCGCATGTACCAGGTGCTCGGGAGCGAGCTGAAAACGGCGATCTACTATTTGGAACCATCGAATCGTGGTTGATTTGGAACCTGACAAAGGGCGATCACGTCACGGATATCACCAACGCCTCCCGCACCATGCTCATGGATCTGAGCACCGGCCAATGGGATCCCGCGCTATGCGAGGCGCTGGGGATCCCGCCAGCAATCCTCCCCCGCATCGTCTCGAATTCTGAGGTCATCGGGAAAATCCATCGTGTGGGCGAGTTCAGCGGAGTGCCGATCGCAGGTGTACTCGGAGACCAGCAAGCGGCAACCTTCGGCCAAGCCTGCCTCGAGCCCGGAGAGGTCAAAAACACCTACGGCACCGGCAACTTTTTGTTGCTGAACACCGGTACCGAAATCCAGCGCTCCCAGCATGGGCTGATTTCCACTGTGTGTTACAAACTTGGGTCACAACCCACTGTGTACGCCCTCGAGGGCTCCATTGCAGTCACCGGTTCATTGATCCAGTGGCTGCGGGACAACTTGGGGCTGATTGTGCAGGCTGCGGACGTCGAAAAGCTTGCTGCCTCCGTACCTGACAACGGCGGCTGCTACATAGTCCCGGCATTTTCCGGCCTCCTCGCCCCGCACTGGCGCGCTGACGCCCGCGGTGTGATCACCGGGTTGACCCGCTTTCACACCAAAGCCCACTTCGCCCGCGCGGCGCTAGAAGCAGTGGCCTATCAAACCCGGGAGGTAGTCGAAGCGATGAACCAAGACACCGGCCTCGAGATTTCAGCGTTGAAAGCCGACGGCGGAATGGTGGGAAACTCACTGCTGATGCAGTTCCAAGCTGATCAGCTCGGGGTCCCTGTGACCATCCCGGCAGTCACAGAAACCACTGCTCTCGGCGCCGCCTACGCAGCCGGCCTTGCGGTGGGCGTATACAAATCCCTGAATGAGATCCGCGCGCTGTGGGCCGAGAAACGCACCTACCAACCGCAGCCCTGCGACCCCGCGCTTTTCGACGGCTGGCAGACAGCAGTCACCAAGAGCTTTGCATAACTCTGGCAGGTTTATACCGCCTGCGCTGGGACTTTGGGCTGCCTTACGCCACGAAATAGCAGGTACCAGCAGTTAGCTCACTACGAGCAACAAGTCACCGCTTTCTACCTTGGTGGGCTGCATCAAGGCGATGCGCTCTACGGTGCCGTCGATAGGCGCGGAGATGGTGGCTTCAAGCTTCATCGCCTCGATCACAGCCACCGCATCACCGGCCTTGACTTCCTCGCCCTCAGCAACCGTGACGGTCACTGTGCCCGCGAAAGGCGCTGCGATATGACCTGGGTTGCCTGGATCAGCCTTTTCAGCGGCCTTGACCACGGACTCCACGTTTCTATCGCGCACCTCCATCGGGCGAACCTGTCCGTTCACCGTCAGCATGACCTTGCGCATGCCCTTCTCATCTGGCTCGGAGATCGCGTCGAGGCGCACGAGGAGCACCCGGTTGTCAGCCAGCCTGATCGTCGTTTCCTCGCCAGCGACGAGTCCATAGATAAACTCTCGGTCGCCGAGGATCGCGGTGTTGCCGAACAAGCGACGGTGCTCTGCGAACTCCTCCGCAGGCTTCGGGAACAGCAGTCGATCCAGCGCAGCGCGGCGAGTGACAGAATCGCCAGACAACGCGGCGGCCGCGGATTCTGGCACGTCAACTACGCGATTCGCCTCGCTACGTCCCGCCAAAGCACGGGTTCGCAGTGGCTCCGGCCATCCCCCGGGAGGAGTGCCAAGTTCACCGCGGAGGAATGCAATAACGGAGTCAGGAATATCGTACTTTTGTGGATCCGCAGCGAATTCAGCCGGCGTCACACCCGCACCCACGAGGTATAGCGCCAGGTCGCCGACAACCTTGGAGGACGGGGTGACCTTTGTAGGTCGGCCGAGGAGCTCATTCACGCCTGCGTAAGCATCCTCGATGAGTTCGAAGCGATCCGCTAGCCCCAGCGCCACCGCCTGCGCGCGGAGATTGGAGAGCTGACCACCCGGAATCTCATGCCGGTACACCCGCCCGGTAGGACCTGGGGTACCTGATTCGAATGGTGCGTAAATCTGTCGCACCGCCTCCCAATAGGGTTCTATATCAGAGACGGCCTGCAAGGAAAGCCCGGTGTCGCGTTCAGTGTCAGCGAAGGCCGCGACCAGTGCGGACATGGAAGGCTGCGAGGTGGTGCCAGACAGCGGCGCCGAAGCGACGTCAACGGCGTCCGCACCGGCATCCGCAGCTGCAAGATAGGTAGCCAGCTGACCGCCAGCGGTATCGTGTGTGTGCACATGCACGGGCAGGTCAAAGCGCTCTCGCAGTGCGCCGACGAGGGTGGCAGCTGCCTTCGGACGTAACAGGCCGGCCATGTCCTTGATGGCCAGCACATGCGCCCCAGAATTGACGATATCTTCCGCTAGCCGCAGGTAGTAGTCGAGAGTGTAGAGCTTTTCATTCGGGTCGGCCAGGTTACCTGAGTAAGCCATCGCCACCTCTGCCACAGCGGTGCCGGTATTCAGCACAGCATTGATCGCGGGCCGCATCTGAGAGACATCGTTAAGGGCGTCGAAAATGCGGAAGATGTCCACGCCAGAGGACGCAGCCTCCTGCACAAACGCCTGCGCGACGCTGTCGGGATACGGCGTGTAACCGACGGTGTTACGCCCGCGCAACAGCATTTGGATTGGCACGTTCGGCATCGCCTCGGCAAGCCTGTCTAAGCGCTCCCACGGATCCTCATGGAGGAATCGCAATGCCACGTCATAGGTAGCACCACCCCATGCCTCCACAGACAGCAGCTCAGGTGTCAGTGCGGACACCGCTCGAGCGGCGTCGACTAACGCGCTCGATCGAACGCGCGTGGCCAAGAGCGACTGGTGAGCATCGCGGAAGGTGGTGTCGGTGACAGCAAGCGCTGTTTGCTGTCGTAGCTGACGTGCGAAACCGTCCGGGCCAAGCTCGCGGAGAAGATCCTTGCTACCGGGACGACGCTCGGGTAGATCGGGCAGCTTATCGACGGCCCGCGGCATCACGCTCGGGATCCCGTGCGGCCGGTTAACCGTAGTGTCGGCGAGGTAGTCCAAGATGCGCCCCGCCTCGTCGTCGGCAGGTGGCGCCGACATCAACCACGGGTGCTCTTGAATGAAGGAGGTAGCCACCCGCTTGGTAGTGAAGTCTGATTCACGCAGCAAGGCCCGCAAGAAACCAATGTTGGTTGCGACGCCGGAAATATGAAACTCGTTGAGTGCCCGCTGTGCACGGGCCACGGCAGTAGCGAAATCCGCTCCCCGGCAGGTCAACTTGACCAGCATTGAGTCGAAGTGCGCCGTGATCTCTCCGCCCAGCATGGCCGCACCGTCGAGACGGACGCCGGCACCACCGGGACTGCGGTAGGCGGTAATTGTTCCAGTGTCAGGACGGAAGCCGTTACTGGGGTCTTCGGTAGTGATGCGACACTGCAGCGCTGCGCCTCTAGTGGTGATGCTGTCCTGGGTGAGGCCAAGATCACGCAATTTCACGCCCGCCGCGATCTGCATCTGAGTTTTCACCAGGTCCACTTGGGTCACCTCTTCGGTCACCGTGTGCTCAACCTGGATCCGCGGATTCATCTCAATAAACACGTGGTTTCCGGCTTCATCAACCAAGAACTCAACGGTTCCTGCGCCAAGGTAGCCAATGTGGCGACAGAACTTCACCGCATCCGCACAAATCCGCTCCCGCAGCTCAGGATCGAGGAACTGCGCTGGAGCGATCTCTACTACTTTCTGATGGCGGCGCTGCAAGGAACAGTCGCGCTCGTAGAGGTGGATCACGTCTCCAGTGGCGTCCGCCAGAATCTGGACCTCGATGTGCTGTGGGTTCAATACCGCGCGCTCAATGTAGACCCGTGCATCACCGAAAGCGGACTCCGCCTCCCGCGAAGCCTCAATTGCCAGTTCTCGGAGCTGCCCAGATTCTGGGACGAAGCGCATTCCGCGCCCGCCGCCGCCGGCGACTGCTTTAACAAAGATTGGGTAGGTTTGTCCCGCCGCTGATTCCACTAATTCATCGATGTTGTCAGTTGCTTGCGACTCATCGAGCGTTGGGAGGCCGGCTGCACGCGCTGCAGAGACGGCAGCTGATTTATCACCCGTCAGCTCGAGTACTTCCGGGGTCGGCCCGATGAAGGTGATGCCGTGTTCCGCACACTCCCGCGCAAGTTGAGCATTCTCCGAGAGGAAACCATAGCCAGGATAGATGGCATCAGAACCGGATTCCTGCGCGGCCCGAAGGATCTCATCAATGTTGAGATATGCCTTTACCGGCGAGCCTTCAGTTCCAATTCGGATCGCCTCTGAGGCAAAGGCCCGGTGGAATGAGTTTCGGTCCTCGATGGGAAAGATTGCAACTGTTTCGGCACCGATCTCATAAGCAGCGCGAAATGCTCGAACAGCAATTTCGCCACGGTTGGCCACGAGAACCTTTGAAAAAGTTGGTGTCTGTACTTCTTGAGACATTGGCGCCTTCCTATGCGACTTTTAGGACAACTCCCTCAACTTTTCCATGTTTCTGATCGCGCTGCGTCCAGCTTGCTAGAAATACACCGGGTTAAACTACCGCCCCGGCTAAAAAGCGAACGGTTGTGAACCAGTTGCTGGCACTGGCCTACAGTAACCGCATATAGTCCGTGATATGAGACCAACGTCCCCTGCACGAGTTGTGGCTGTGTCCTTGTGTTGGCCACTTTTCCTGCTGCTGCCTGGGCTGGCAGCCTGTTCGCCACCTGCGCCATACGATGCGCTCGCCCGGTTACAAGGGGAACCTGGCCCAGTGCTGACGCTGCCGGCATCGGAGCTCGTCACCAAGGACGCTCAACATTTTGTCATCGTGTGCCCCGGTGTCACGGCCCACGACGTAGTAGCAGTTGTAGAAGACTCAGTTAAGGTTCCCGAAGAGGGCTACGACCAGGTGATGAACTCCTTTGTCAGCGTTACCTCAGATCGCAGCGTTGAGACTCAGCGTTATGCCACCGAGGAGCTCGACCTGTGCAGCGAAGGCTTCGCAGATCCCCTCACGCTACGCACAACCGCCACCGAGTTGACCTTCCGAAAGGAAGGAACTCAGTGGCGGCTGCAGGCTCGCTAGGCTGCGAAGGCTAGTCCAGGTCGTCGTGAGTGACGAGCTGACGTGCTGCCTCCGTGATCGAACCCGACAAGGAAGGGTACACGGCGAAAGTGCCGGCTAGGTCGGCGACGGTGAGACGATTGTTCACTGCTACCGCGATCGGAAGGATCAGCTCAGAAGCGATCGGGGCGACCACTACGCCACCGATGATCTGACCTGATGCCTGACGACAGAACAGCTTGACAAAGCCGTGCCGAATGCCGCGCATCTTGGAACGCGCATTTGTTGCCAGCGGCAGCATGATTGTGCGTGCGTTGACCTTACCGTCAGCCACTTCTTGCTGAGTAATGCCCACCGCAGCGATTTCTGGACGCGTGAACACTGCGGTGGCCACCGTCTTCAGACGGATCGGTGATACGCCTTCGCCGAGAGCGTGGTACATGGCGATACGCCCCTGCATGGCGGCGACGGAGGCGAGAGGGAACAAATCGGTGCAGTCACCGGCTGCGTAAATTCCAGCAACGGAAGTGCGCGATACTCGGTCCACCTTGATGTGGCCAGAAGGAGCAACATCAACGCCTACGGTTTCCAGCCCGAGATCGGCGGTGTTCGGAACTGAGCCGACAGTCATGAGTACATGGGATCCCTCGATGGCACGGCCGTCGGAGGTGTGGACTACTACCTTGTCATCTCCGGCGTATTCCACGTTCTCCACACGGGCGTGCTTTTCCAACTGCACACCCTTTTCTGCGAGCACAGTCTCGAGGACATCTGCTGCATCAGCATCATCATGTGGGAGGATGCGGTCGCGCGAAGCAACCATCGTCACCTTCACGCCCAATTGTGCGTAGGCGGAAACGAATTCGGCGCCGGTGACACCCGAACCCACCACAATCAGGTGCTCTGGCACTTCTTGCAGGTCATATACTTGACGCCAGTTGAGGATGCGGTTGCCGTCTGGTTCTGCTCCCTTGAGGATGCGAGGCGAGGAACCGGTGGCGATGAGAACAAGTTCGGATTCGAGCAGCTCGGTAGTTCCATCATTCTTGTCCACATGGATGTAGTGAGTGACCTGCTTGTTGCTGTGGTCGTCGAAGCGAGCACGGCCGTTGATCACGCGGATACCTGCGCGACGCATCTGGGCGAGAATGTCGGCAGATTGTGCTTGCGCCAGATCCTTCACACGACGGTTGATCTCTTCGATATGCATCAGTTCACGAGCACCATCGATTTCAGTGAAGATGCCCGTCGCAGCAATGAACGACTTTGAAGGCACACAGTCGAGGACAACGGCGGCACCGCCCAAGCCCTGGTCCTCAACCAAGGTGACTTCAGCTCCGTACTTGGCCCCTGCCAAAGCTGCTTCGTAGCCAGCAGGGCCGCCGCCGATGATCACGATTCGATTGATCACTTAAGTTCTTCCTCCAAAGCCTTTTGATTTAGGTTCGCACCGGTTAGCTTAGCCGACTTTCTTCGTTATCGGCTTCTTGGGCGAATCGTTGTGCTATAGCACCGAACAACCGGACACCAACCTCCACGCACCGCGGGTCTACTATGAGGTCCGCTCGATGCAGATCAAACTTCTCGCCGGCCCCACTCCAACAACCGAGCCGGCCCATCGCGCCTGGCACATGTTCCAAATACCAGGAGAAATCCTCACCGCCCGAAGATTGCGGAGCTTCTACTATGGCCATGGGGTCGATCGTGCGTGCGGCGTCGACAAGCATTGCAGTGGAGACATCATCATTGACCACCGGTGGCACTCCCTTGATATATCGGATATCGAAGTTGCAACCGGTTGGTGCCAGTATCTGGGCGATGAGTTCACGCATCAGCGGCTCAATCGTCCGCCACACCTTGATGTCCGCGGTGCGAATCGTGCCGGAAACCGTCCCGGTTTCGGGAATCGCGTTGGCGGCATAACCAGCATTAATCGTCCCGAACACCATAACGGTTCCGGTCCGCGGATCTACCCGGCGCGAGAGCAGCGCCGGGAGCTGCGTCACCACCGAGGACAGCGCATAAACTACATCCGCCGTCATATGCGGCCGGGAGGTGTGTCCTCCCGGGCCTGACACGCGGATCTCCAGCACATCGCCTGCCGACGTAATCGCCCCGGCCCGCGCCCCTATGAGCCCTACCCGCAATTTGGGCTCCACGTGCAGCGCAAAGATCTGGTCGACGCCTTCCAATCCGCCCCACGCGATCACCTGTGGCGCGCCGCCGTCCATGACTTCCTCAGCTGGCTGAAAAATGACCCGGATGCCGGTTTTGAGTGGATACGTAGCTAGCGCCACTGCGGTGGCCAATGCGACCGTTGTGTGGACATCATGCCCGCAGGCGTGCATGACTCCAGGGTGCATGGAAGCAAAGGAAACTCCGGTGTGTTCTTCGATGGGCAGCGCATCGATATCGCCACGAAACGCCAAGCGAGGCGCGTCCTCCGGCCCCAGGTCCACCATGAGCCCCGTGCCCGGGAATGGTTTCGGCTGCAGGCCGTGTTGACGCAGCACGTTTTCAATGAAGGCTGTGGTGTCATACTCCATGTGGGATAGCTCTGGGTTTTGGTGCAGGTGATGCCGCCACGCATGGATGCTGGCGGAGTTCTCCGCTAACCAAGTGTCTATGTGAGATCGGATCGAAATCATTTACTGCCTCCTGCCACGAAGCTTAGCTAAAGCGACTAAGTTGGTGATATGTCCCAGCCTCGAGAGCTCGTTTTTGGCACGGCGGGTATGCGCGCCCCAATCGGTCCAGCACCAGATCAAATGAACGTCATTCAGGTCACCCGGGTGACCGCCGGTCTTGCCGCGTGGTTGTCCAAATCTGTGGGCCGAGTGCGCAAAGATCATCCCCTCTCCGTCCTCTTCAATCAAGACGATTCCCTGCATGTGGTGGTCGGGTACGACGCCCGCTACGGCTCTCCCAACTTTGCTGCTGTCACCGCCGAGGTATTTGCTGGTGCTGGTTTTGAAGTCACATTGCTGCCGATGCCGTCGCCCACTCAGCTCGTGCCATGGCTAATTCGCAACCGTGGCTTGGATGCCGGGGTGCAAATCACCGCTTCCCATAATCCGGCAGGCTATAACGGTTACAAGGTCTATTCCTCCGACGGGCGACAAATCGATACTGATGCTGAGCACGCGATCGAAGAGGAGATCCGGGCGATCGAGGATCCTTTACAGGTTCCCCGCGTCATGGTGCGTCCCACCACGGACCAGCTCCGGCGCTACATTGATGACGAAGTGGATCTGATCGCACCACCGCAGGCGGATTTGCTTCGCGTTAACAACGAGCGTGCCGCGCTGAAGGTTGCCTACACTTCGATGCATGGGGTTGGTGGCCGGGCGATGACGCAGGCGCTGCTGTCTGCCGGCTTCGCGCAGATCTTTCCTGTTACCGCGCAGCACTACCCGGATCCACTGTTCCCCACCGTGGATTTTCCAAACCCAGAAGAACCAGGGGCTACCGACCTGCTCATGGAGACGGCGCAGCAGGTTGATGCTGACGTGCTCATTGCGCTGGACCCCGACGCCGACCGGTGTGCGATCGGCTACAGGCAATCAGATGGCACCCATGTCATGCTGCGTGGCGACGACCTCGGCCCGCTCCTCGCAGTGCGGCTCACGCCTCGCATCGCCGCGGAAGACCACCCCGTGGTCGCCGCTTCTGAGGTGAGCTCTAGATTGCTCAAGCACATTGCTGCAGATTACGGCTGGGACTACCAAGACACCTGTACCGGCTTCAAGCACCTTGTGCGCGCTGCAGATGACCGACCGGGCACGTTGGCGTTCGCTTATGAAGAGGCAATCGGGACGGCGCCCGCTCCGCACCTCGTCGGAGACAAAGATGGCATCGCTACGGCGCTCTACGCCTGTGCTTGGGCCGCTGAGCTCAAAGCACAAGGCATGACGCTCGGCGATGAACTAGTAACACTGCACAAGCGGTACGGCATGTTCCTCAGCGATCAAATCGCGGTACGCACCTCGGACCCCGAAGGCTTGATTGCAGCGCTGCGTATGCATCCGCCCACAACGCTTGCCGGAGTACCAGTGCACGCTGAGGACCTACGGTGCTCGCAGGGAGTACTGTTTTCAGGTCCAGGTGTGCGTGCACTGGCGCGAACCTCTGGAACTGAAAGCAAGGCGAAGTTCTATCTCGAGGTACACCAGCCCTGGGAGTCGGAAGGAGCTGCCGAGCTCCTCGAGCTGCTCCGCACGGAAATAGACGAGCTAGTGACTCGACTGTAGCCCGCGCTTCTGCGCGCTATATCTGGATGTTGCGAGGCCCGTAGAGGCGGTCACCGGCATCACCGAGGCCGGGGACGATGTAGGCGTCCTCATTGAGGGTCGGATCTACCGTCGCAGTGATCAGCTTGCAGGGCAGGCCCGAGTTTGCCAAGGCGTCAACGCCCGCTTGGGCCGACACCATGCATACGCAGGTGATATCAGTGGCGCCACGATCCGCCAGCAGCCGGATGGCGTGCAACAAAGAGCCACCGGTGGCAAGCATCGGGTCAACCACGAATACTGTCCGCCCGGAAAGATCCTCTGGCAGGGCTTCCAGGTAAGGAACTGGCTCGTGGGTTTCCTCGTCGCGTGCTAGGCCGATGAAACCGACTTGCGCATCGGGGATCATAGACAACGCTGGGTCGATCATCCCCAAGC
The DNA here is from genome assembly GCF_037482665.1 of Corynebacterium sp. H127. Classification (NCBI taxonomy): domain Bacteria; kingdom Bacillati; phylum Actinomycetota; class Actinomycetes; order Mycobacteriales; family Corynebacteriaceae; genus Corynebacterium; species Corynebacterium sp. H127. The sequence goes on along the minus strand of NZ_JBBHKY010000005.1, from coordinate 70,229 downwards.
CTGCGCGGATGACTGGAACGATGATTGGTGGGTCGAGCAGTCGGGCGCCCGTCGCGACGGCGACGGGTGTAGTGACGTCGAAGTGCTCGACCTCAAGGTCACGTGATGCCTCATAGATCAGCATGGCACCAAGATCAGCGAGTGCCGCGCGGAAGGCAGCGTTATCGCTGCGTTCATCGCGCATGATCGTGAGCCGGGCAGCTGCAAGTGGATGGTTGACGATGCGGATATCCATACCGGAAAGTCTAGATGAAAATTTCTGATACCTAATGCAACCTTTTGAGGGTGTGCAGCAGTCTATTTAAGTATGAGCCTTTTTAACTTTTCTCCAGCCCGTACTCGCCTCTTGATTTCTGACCTTCGCACCCAAGCAAGCAGTGTTTCTGCGACCTCCGTCACCGCCGAAGACACCACAGATTTTCACGTCGCAGTCCGCGAAGCGGCCGAGCGGCTCAATCTACGAGCCACGCATCTTGGCAACTACCTACACCGTGTCGCAGACAACTCCGAGCGCGTCCTAACGCAGGTAGAAGAAAATGATGCCGCCTTAGCCCGGGACCTGGAGTTGCTCAGATGATAGACCTCACTGCCCCGCTGCTAGCCATTGAGAAATTGCTTCCGGCCGCAGTGGAAATCGCCGCCGGAACGTTACCCCAGCTGGACACCGCCTTGCAGGTGGCCACTGCGATCGGTGCGAACCCGAACGCTTTGGTGGGAGCACGTGATACGTTGCTGCAAAACCATGGCCAATTCGAAAGCATCATTGGCGCCGCGCTGCCGGAGATTTCGCTAGCCACCAGTGATCTGCTGGGCATTGGCCAAAACTTCCTGAGACAAGCCCTGGGGATTCTCCCGCGGCTGTTGAGCCCGGTGCCGGGATCGCAGGCAACCGCGATAGCGGAATTGAGCACCTTGGCGTTGTTATCAGTTCAGGAGGCAAGCTCCCGCGCCGATAGGCTCCGCGCGGACCTGGCTCCGGCCGTCGCAAAGCTTGACGGCGTCGCTAGCGAACCGTTACCGGAGCTACCTCCCGAGGTACCTGTGGCGCTTTCTGGGCCCGCGCCGACCTCAGCTGCTGGCAGCGCACAGGGCCAGTCTGCGGTGCAGGCGGCGATGACCCAGCTCGGCACGCCTTATGTCTGGGGCGGCACCACCCCAGACGGCGGCTTCGACTGCTCCGGATTCACCCAGTGGGCTTGGCGGCAAGCTGGGGTGGAGATCCCCCGGATCGCGGAAGATCAAACTGTGGGACGGCCAGTAGCCCATGAGGAACTGCAGGCAGGAGACTTGGTGGTGTGGGACGGTCACGTGGCGATGTACGACGGCAAAGGCCACATTATCGAGGCAGGTGACCCTGTTTCGCGTAATCCGCTGCGCCAAACAAATATGGGAATGGCATTCAAGGGTTATTACCGGCCAACAGGCTAAAGGCAGCTAGTATGTGTTCCTATGGCACAGAACCAAGGCATCCTCCCGGTCAAGCTGTCGCTCACTGCAGGCGACTACTACACCCTTTGGGCACCGAGCTGGAATGAGCACGGCGCAGAGTGGCAAGCGTTCTTAGGCGCGGGTGAGCATGTGTTCTTCTTCGAGTCTCCCGCGCAGCTTTTGGCCTACCTGAACACGAACGCCAAGCATGATCTGAAGAACCACCCACAGTGGAACAGCTTTGCTGCCGGTGATGCGCTACGCGTCGTACCTCGCACTCGCGATTACTACGACATCGTCGGAGCACCGGGTATGTTGGCAGGTCGCCCGTCACATGAAAATGTTTCCGGCGTGAATCGGGCGTTTTCCGTGGCACGTGGGCTGGGCGAGGTACTCGATCTTGCTGAGGTCCAGGGCTTCTTTGGCAGCTACTCGATCCTCGGCAATGTTGATCGTGGTTCCGAGCATTTCAGTGCCGAAGAAGGACTCGGCGAGTGGTCGGCCATCGGGCGTACCGTGCTGAAGGGCTGGGACAACGTGGTGGATGCACTCGACAAGGTCGTACACACCCCCGCTGTGCCCGAAGCTGAGGTTTCGCAAGCCCAGGCGCAGATCGACGCCGCGGAAAAGGTAGCAGCAGCGGCGAAAGAACGCGCTGAGAAAGAAGCCGCTGCCGCTGAAGCCGCACTGGATCCTTATGACACCACCATCTGGGGAACCTCCGGAATCGATCCCATCAAGGTGGCCATCGATGGTCGGATTGTTTACTCACTGCGCACCTACGTGGCTGAAAATCCCGTCTTCTTGGGTCGTTTTGGGGAAATCTTCACCTTCAACAATCCGAAAGCTTTGCTCCGCTGGCTCGTGGAACACGGCGACCACGACCTAGCCAAGGTCGCCACGTGGTCGGAAGTCATGGACGAAGTCAACGGTGGTACCGCCGAGATCACTGTTCACCCGGTCAACACGTACACGTTCACGGGTTTGGCGGAGGACATCACTAAAGACCCCAAGGACGTCGATACCGAGCAGATGCGCCAGGCTTATGAGCTGCTTGCCGACGCCGCAGACTGGGCTGGCGACGACTCGCTGAACTCCCTGCTACTGGCAAACCCAGGCCTGCAGGATTACATCTCCTACATGTTGGGCGCCCGCTCCAGCTACTTGCCTTCTGCCCCGTACACTGACGAGGCCAAGGGCTGGAAGCAACTCGAAGAATCCCTGACCAAGCGATTCAGCAAGCTCTAAGCCCCGCTAGTCTTCTTCATCGGCGGGGAGATCCGTCCCCGCCGGATCTTCGAACGCACCATCTTCTAGGTCAGCAAAATTTTGATACGCCGGAATGATCTCCGAGTGCATGATGCTTCGGCGTAGTTCCAACGGCGCGAAAGCAGCCTCCATCGCGTTGACGGTGAGCTCGAAGAGTTCCTCAAGACCATAATCAAAGCCCTCAACAAGCACCATCATCTCCTCAACCACACTGTGCCCGCCGGGATTCAGGGTGCAGGTGAAACCTAGCTGCTGCAGCAGCGGCAATGGATGGTCCCCGACTTCGTCGACAAGCCCGGCAGCGACGTCGGCGCTAAGGCTCATTTCGAGAGGCACTTCGCGGTCTCGAATATAGCTGGACAACGGCCCAGCGGCGATTCCCTCAAGATCAACGCTGAAATCCTCGTACAGCTGCGTGGCACCAGCGATCCGGGCTGCGCCCGCAGTAACAGCAGCCTCGAGTGCGGCAATCCCCTCGCCGCTGTCAGCGTTCACCACGAAGGGCAGGAAGTTTCGGCGTAGCCCCATCAGAGCATCGCCGTGCTTATCGACGCCCTGGGCAGCGCTCCCTTCGAAGGACACCCCTACTACGAGGCCGCGATGACCTCGCGCTAGTTCGATCGCGCTCTCAACAGCAGCGATCTCACTAATGGAGAAGACCACTTTCGCGGTAATTCCGTTGGCTGCTGAACGCTCCACTGCTCGCCGCAACTCCTGCAGCTGGTCCGCAGTGGTGACCGCGCACCGCAGCTCTGCGTAGACAACGCCCTCGCTGGCCAAACGCTCCAATTCGGCGCTTACAGCAGCGAGAGTTACATCGTGGCGTAATACCACCTTGGGAAGGAGTGCCACGATCTCGCGACTGACTAACTTGAACTCCGGGCTGATATCTAGGTCTTGATGCATGCGCTCAAGTCTAGAGCGGGCTGTCTTTCTTCACGACCTCGGCATTAGCAATGCGGTCATGGGCGCCCTGCCTGCCGTTAGACTCACTTATCGTCGAAGCATAGATACACGCAGCGATAAAGGAGACAACGGTACCCACGCCGGGCACCATAGCTACCAACCGCCACCAATTGCGCTTCGCAGCATGTTCGAGCGAAAGCTTCTGTCCGGTGTTGACGTCGCGCACCGTGTAACCGAGCATGAGCTTGGCTGGAGTCGCTCCGAATTTCACTTCGAAGCCAAGGTAATACACCAGGATGATCAGTGCGCTGGCCAGTACCCCGATGAAAGAATCCATGGAAGCACTACTCGTTATTGTGCCCACGATCGCCAAGGCGATTAAACCATCCAGCAGCGTCATACCAACGCGAGCCGAAGGGCTTGGACGATTCGGTGCCATCGGTGCCACTGGCACAGCAAAGTGTGGTGCAACTGGAACGGTTTGCTGCTGTTGGTACTGATTTGCAGAAGCAAAAGGATTTACTGCCGGGTTTGGGTTAATTGGCCGCGTCGGAGGTGCCGGCTGCGGTCGGGCATATTGCGAAGGCTGCGGTTGTGGTTGAGGCGTTGGCTTCGCCGGTTGCTGCGGTGGCAGCAGAGGCCAAGAACCAAAGTTAGCCAAGTGCTCCAACTCATAATCGCCCAACGGCCGACCGGATTCCAGCGCCTGATCATAAGTGGCACGCTGCTCGGGGTGCGCGAGAATTCCATAAGCCATGCGCAGCCTTTTAATCTGAGGCGAATCGTCAGGGAAACCCATCTGTTGCAGGCGGACTTCTTGCGCCAATAGTTTTACACTCTGTACGCCGCAGTCTTCAGCTGAATTGAGTTGGAATTCTTGGTAAAGGTTCACAACCTAGACCTTACTTCCGCTTGAGCGCCTTCGCTGCCAACGCGCTGCCTGCAAGCCCCATTACGGCACCTACACCAACCCACGTGGATTTAGGGCTGCCTTCACGTACCTCATTACGCACCCGGATAACTGCTGGCTCTGGGACTTCTACGATCGTCATGGCCAGAGATTCCTTGGTGGTGGCCGCCCACGCAGAGCAGTACAGCAGGATGCGCCAGATGAAGTACAGCAGGACCATGACGCCGATGATCGGACCGAAAGTTGCCCCGGCCGGATTGGACAGACCGTTGGAGAAAAACATAGACGCAAGCTGCTTGAACAACTCGAACGCAACCGCACCGATTATGGCCGCATGAATTGCGGAACGCATCGGGACCTTGGTTCGCGGTAGGTACTTGATGAGCCAGAGGAACACCAGGAAGTTAGCCAAGAGGCCGATCACAACTGCAATGAGGTAGGTAATGATGAAGATCCCCGGAATGTGTCCCAGGCCAATGCGCTCAACGAAACGATCCGTAAGCCCGGAAGACCCCACCGCGGTTACACCAAAGGCAACCACCAAGGAGACCAACAACCCAATCAGTCCGACGAGATCTTTACCCTTGGCCACCAGGAAGCTCTGCTTGGTTGGATCGACCTTCCACATTTTGGAGGCGCCATAACGCAAGTTGTTCATCCAGCCGAGCCCGGACCACAAGGCGGTCAGCGTACCAATGCTGGCGATAGCGCCACGCTGGTCGATCGCGGTAGCCAGGATCTCATTCAGCGTCTCCCCGAGCTGACCGGAAGCCATGTCCCCAATCCGAGCTTGGACTTCGGCGAGGAGCTCCTGATTGTTGGCCAAGGCGAAACCGAGCGCCGCAAAGAGCAGCATGAGGATGGGGAACATCGAAAGGACGGAGAAGTACGTAATACCGGCAGCGTACTGGTTGCCACCCATGGTGCCGAAGCGCTCGTTCATCCGCATGATGTGGTCGAACCATTCCCACTTGAGTCTCAGCTTGTCTACAAACCCAGGATCATCTTTGTGAACCCTCTCGATGCCGTACTCGTCGGTGCGCTTTTCGCTCGCCTTGGTCACTGCGGTCATGGCTAAACTCCTTTTGTAATTCTGACTTTCTCTACAGTAGAGAGGAATCGGCAGAGATTCAGCGCTTGTGCAGCCCTGTATCCGTTCTTTTGCTGGATTGTTACCCCAGCTTAGGAAATGCGGACACGAAAATTAGCGACGCGGAGCCAAAAAACCGATGTTCTTATAGACGTCGGCAAGCGTGCGGGCTGCAACTTCCGAAGCTTTTTCAGCACCCACGGCAAGCACCCGCTCCAGCTCACCCTTATCTGCCATGTACTCGTCGAATTTGGCTTTGAGCGGAGTGGTGAAGGCCTCGAGAGCTTCGGCGGTGTCAGTTTTCAGCGCCCCGTAACCCTGCCCCTCATACCCCTTGACCAGCTCGTCAATGCTCTTGTTCGTGAGCGCAGACTGAATCACGAGCAAGTTGGATACGCCGGGCTTATTCTCCTTGTCATAGCGGATTTCACCGTCATTGTCAGTGACCGCCGACTTGATCCGCTTCGCGGAGACCTTCGGATCATCCAACAAGTTCACGCATCCCTTAGGATTCTCCCCCGACTTACTCATCTTCGACGTTGGCTCCTGCAGATCATAGATCTTCGCGGCACCCTGCGGGATGAAACCTTCGGGCACCACGAAAGTCTTCTTGAACCGAGAATTAAATCGTTCTGCCAAGGTGCGAGTGAGCTCGAGGTGCTGGCGTTGATCCTCCCCGACCGGCACAAGCTGAGGGCGATAGAGCAAGATGTCTGCTGCCATCAGCATCGGGTAGGTAAATAGGCCTGCCGACGTCCGGTCCGCACCGCGCTTAGCTGACTTATCCTTGAATTGCGTCATCCGCGATGCCTCACCAAACCCGGTCAGGCAGGTAAGGATCCAGCCCAATTCCGCATGTTCATGGACATGCGACTGCACAAACAAGGTGGACTTTTCCGGGTCGATACCCAGCGCCAAGAGCTGCGCTGCGCCGGCAACTGTACGGGCCCGCAGCTCTTTCGGGTCCTGATCAACCGTAATCGCGTGCAAGTCTGGGATGAAGTAGAACGCCTCATAGGAATCCTGGAGATCAATCCACTGCTTCAGCGCCCCCAGGTAATTGCCGAGGTGATAAGAGTCGGCAGTTGGCTGGATACCGGAGAGGACTCGTTGCTTCTTTTCAGGCTTGGGCGCAGTGTCAGTCATGGTTTATTAGTGTAGCGATGTATGTCTAGCCTGCTAGGCATTGCTGGGCTGAAGCATTCGGCCGCGCACATAGACTAGCGATTGGGCACGCACACTAAGATCTTTAGGTCATGACCGCGTTTCAGCCAGGCAAAGCCACCGTCTACACCTCGATCAAGGAAATCTCCCAGCTCACCCGCGCACTCCGCAAGGTATCCCGCCCGGTTGTGCTGGTCCCCACCATGGGTGCTCTCCACTCCGGACACATTTCCTTAGTGAAAGCCGCACAGCGCATCCCTGGCGCGAACGTCGTGGTGAGCATTTTTGTCAATCCCTTGCAGTTCTCGGAAAATGAGGATCTGGATGCCTACCCGCGGACGCTGGAACAGGACGTCGAGAAGCTGCGCGCCGCGGGTGCCGACGCCGTGTTCGCTCCCACCCCGCGCGAAATGTACCCCAATGGCCCCCGTACGATGATTCACCCGGGCTTGCTAGGCGCCGAGCTCGAAGGCAACTCGCGTCCCACGCATTTCGCAGGGGTGCTGACCGTAGTCCACAAACTCTTCCAGATCACCAACGCATCCCACGCCATTTTTGGTGAAAAAGATTACCAACAGATCGTGCTTATCCAGCAGATGGTCAATGATCTGAACCTCGACGTACAGGTCATCGGTGCCCCCATCGTCCGAGAAAATGACGGCCTCGCGCTGTCTTCCCGCAACACCTACCTTTCGGAGGCGGATCGCGAACTCGCATTGACCCTTTCCGCAGCTCTCACCGCCGGCGCTTACGTGGCAGGCGACGGCCCCGACGCCGTGATCTCAGCAGCGCGTTCCGTCATTGACTCCGTACCCGCAATAGCCCTGGATTACCTCGAGTTACGAGGGCCGGGACTCGGCAAAGTGGACCCCACGGGCGCTAATCGACTCTTGGTAGCTGCCAAGGTAGGTGCGACGCGGCTTATCGACAACATCGGGATTGATTTCGGCTCGGAGGAAGTAACAGGCACTCCGCGATCATGATTTCACGATCATGATTTCGAGAGAGTGGCGTAGAGCTGGACGCATTTAGCACTTGCTCTACTCACATAATCATGATCGTGAAATCATGGTCGCTATTCTTCGGCTCGTATCCTGGTACAGGCCCTCGCCCGGGATTACGGCTGAGAATAGTAAGTACCGAACGCACCAACGGTGCCGCACCATTGCCTGGCGGGAAGAGATCCGGGTAACCGAACCTAAGGAACTGGAAACCAAGATGCTCCAATGCCTTTTGGCGCTTGGCTTCCGCGAGCAACGCTGTCGGCTCACGGTATTTCACATCGCCATCCATTTCAATGGCCAACCACCCATTAACTAGCAGGTCAGGATACCTCACCTCGAATCGAGACACCCTCACCTCGGGCTGGATTTGCAGCGACGTTATCAGTGGAGAATGTACATCCAGCAGCAACGCACGGGCGGCGGATTCCAAAGGACTCTGCGAAGCACCGCTGCCCCATTTGAGAGCACGCGCAATCTTCTTTCGTCCCGGCATCCCCTTGAACAGCGAAAACTTCTTAGCTAGCTCCGTCCGACTCTTCAAAGTGAGGGCATGGTCCATGGCGACCAAGCCATCGACAAAGTCACTCGTCCTGACTACATCGACCAAAGTTCGATTGAAGGTGGTGCGCCGAATCCCGTCCACCGATTCCCAATGATGCTCGGGCAGCCGCCATTGCTTCGTCCTAGTTTTCGGGGTCGAACAGCGACCACTAGTGGCACCGGGATAGGCCAGATAGACGAAACTGGGCGTGCGCAATTGTGGGAAACCATGCAGCACTGCCGCCGATTCCCCCACTATCACCGCAGAATTGCGCGTCAGTCCGACAGCTTCTACCCGTGCCCGATATTGCTCCCAACGGGTTAAAGAATCCAATATTTCCGCTGGAATCGCAATATCCGGAGCCAAATATTGATGGCTCGCTGCGTGATCACGCAGCCACAGCTCGCGTTCCGGCAAGGTGAATCTACGTAAATGGACGAAGTGCTTGCGCATGGCTAAAGAAAACTCCCCCAAGTTTCCCAATGTGATGTTGCCTGCGATCTTCCCACAAAGAACCGACGGGCGCGCGACGGCAGAAAAGCCAACGCGCAATCATGATTTCACGATCATGATTATGTGAGTAGAACTTGTGCTATTCGAGGCTCGGTAACAACGCTTGTCTGTAAATCATGATCGTGAAATCATGGTCGCACCGCCCCTAAAACACATGCCCCTCCCCCGGGAATTCTCCGTTCTCCACGGCTTCCTTATATTTGGCGGCTCCGGCAAGCATTTCGGCGCCCACCGAGCCGAAGGCACGCACGAACTTCGGAGTGCGGTTTCCTTCGGGGAGCGCAAGCATGTCATGCCATACAAGAACTTGGGCGTCGCACTGCGCGCCGGCGCCAATACCGATTGTTGGGATCGGACAGTTGGCGGTGATTTCCGCTGCGAGTGCCGCCGGGACCATTTCGAAAACCACGAAATCTGCTCCGGCGTCGACGACGGCAGTGACGTCGGCACGCACTGCATCTGCCGATGTGCCACGCCCCTGCACCTTGAAGCCACCGAGTCCGTTGACGGATTGCGGGGTAAAACCGACGTGTGCGCACACTGCTAGGCCTGCAGACTTGAGCGCACGAATTCGATCCGCCATACGCACCCCGCCTTCTAGTTTCACCATGTGCGCACCCGAACGGCGCAGTAGCTCGGTGGCGGAACGCACTGCTTGTTCATCGGAGGCTTCATAAGTGCCGAAGGGCATGTCGATGACCACGAGTGCATTGCCTGCACCTCGCACAACGGCCGCTCCGAGCATGCACATTTCGTCAAGGGAAATTGCGGTGGTTGAGGTGTAGCCGAGCATTACATTGGCGGCGGAGTCCCCTACTAAGAAGCACTCAATCCCGGCGTCGGCAAACGCGCGGGCTGAGGAATAGTCATAGCAGGTGAGCATTGCCCAGGGGCGTTGCCCTTTGCGCGCTTGCAGTTCAGAAACTCTAACTTGCTTCGTTGGTACCAAATAGCCAGACATTGCGCCTACCATTGTCCTTATGTTCTTTTACGATGCCGATTGTGGCTTTTGCACTTGGAGTGCGCAGCATCTCCAGAAATTGACCACGGGCGTTGAAATCGCTCCTGGCAAAGGACTATACATTCAGCACAATGCCTATTTTGTTGATTCGCAAGATCGGGTGTATTTGGGCAATCGCGGCATCGGGATGATGCTGACCCGGCATGGGCGAAACCGAAGGATCCGGCTGCTCGGTCGCCTTCTTGGCCTGCCGATATTCAAACCGGTGTATCGGATAATTGCGTGGAACCGGTACCGACTTGGACCGCTAGTCGGGGCCGGAACCTGCAAACTCTAGGCGTATTCCACGTTCAACGGCGCATGGTCTGACCACCGTAAATCATAGGCGGCGGCTTTATCGACCCAGGAGCGTTGCGCTCGGGCCAGCATCGGCGCGGTTGCTGCTTGATAGTCAATCCGCCAACCAGCTCCGGTATCAAATGCTTGGCCACGATAGGTCCACCAGGTATGCGGAGCATCTTCGGGCTGCAGCCGTCGGGCGACGTCGAACCACATCGGGTTGGTGTTTGCTTCCCGCCGGGGGCGAACTGAGGAGTAATCGACTGCGCCTAGGTACTCACCATGCACCTCCACCTGGGAGATTTCGTCCGGGAAGACGCCAAAAACGGAATCCATGAACGCGCGCTCGTCGGCAAGGAAACCGGACTTCTTTTGGTTAGCTTTCCAGTTCTTCAGGTCTTCTCGCCGATGGCAGATGTTCCAGTCTCCGCCGATCACCATATTGGGATGCTGCACCGCCAGCTGGGTGATCACCTCGGAGAATTCGTCGAGGAAGCGGTATTTTTCATCCTGCTTTTCAGTGCCGGCAGAACCCGATGGTAGGTAGAGCGAGGCGACGGTGACATCATCAAATGAGCCTTGAATGAAGCGACCGGAGTCTTCAAACTGGGGGATGCCGATGTGGACGTCGAGAAGCGGTTTGCGGGACAAAATTCCCACCCCGGCGCGCCCTTTCGCGCTCGCTTCTGCGCCGACATAATGCCAGCCCGAGTCGAGAGCTGGGGCGAGCGCATCGCGAGTCTGTTTTTCGGTTGCGCGTACCTCTTGCAGCAGGACCACGTCTGCGTTTGATGATTCCAGCCAGGGCAGAAAGCCTTGGTTCTTTTCACTGCGTTCTTTGACTGCAGCTCGGATTCCATTGACATTGACGGAGGAAATGATCAGACTCATGCAGTCAGTGTAACGGCCGGCAGCTCCCCCACTGCGAGCGCTCAGGAAAGTGGCTGCAACTCGCCGAGATCGCGGGGCTCAACATCAGTTTCCCCTACCGCAACACCAGTATCCGGTATTGCGCGCGACCAGCCGAGGTACGTCATCCACAGCACCAAGCCGCCATGGGCAAACATGCCCAACAGGTCACTGAGGAAAGAGAACCATACCCGGTTGCCAATTTCTCCCTGGAACAGGTAGCACCCGAACCACGCCACCGAATATGCGACAAAGAACCAGCCCAAAAGTAAAGGGAACCGGCGATCACGGAACAAAATCCAGGCCAGCACGAGCATGGCCAGCGGCAGGACGCACTGCGAGTAGCGGCCAACAATCGGGGCCGCCCCCGATTCAGAGATCACTTGTCCAAGGGCTATAGATTCCTGCACAAAAAGCAGCTGCCCGAGCATAGCCAGCCCGAATACCACCCACGCGGCGATCGGGAAACAGCGCCGGAAGAACAAGGTAATGCCCAAGATGGTGGTAATGCCCAGCACACTGACACCTACCCGCCATACCAGCAGCACCGTTGCGGACCAATCGGTAACAACATCGGAGATTTGCCAGAAGAAGAAAATAGCTGTTACCACGCCGACTAATCGGGCATAGCTAATTTCTCTCCTGGTGAGATCGGCGGGATGTGTCGCCATTCAGTTTTGTCTTCCTGCCAGGCTGAATTAATTCAGCATCAAGGGGGCCACCTAAAGACTTTACGCGCTAAAGCGCCCCAAACCCAAGAAAATCATTAAAAATAGCATCAAATTGATTAAGGTTGCGGTTACCGTGCATGTCTTCTCAGCAAGACGGTCGGGCCCCAGATGAGCAACGCCGCCGCGGCCAATCCAGCCCCGACCAGTGCAGGAGCGGCATAGGAAAAGCCCGCAGCGATCACTGCACCACCTATCGAGGCCCCCGCAGCGTTCGCCAGATTCAACGCCGAGTGATTAAGAGCTGCAGCAAGAGTTTGCGCCCGCCCCGCAACGTCCATGAGCCGGATCTGCAATTGCGGTACCAGCGCAGAGCCAAAGAAGCCGATGAGTCCGAACACTGCAGTACCAATGACCTGGTGCGCGGACAGGAAATAGAACCCCACCAGAACCACAACAATACTGCTGAGCACGAACCCGATCCCCAGTTCCAAATTTCGGTCGGCCAAAAACCCGCCAAAGAGATTACCGAGTAGCCCACCTGCGCCATAAGCTGCGAGCACAACCGGTAGGTATTTCAGATCCATGGCGGCTCGCGCGGGATCCGTCATCGTCCATGCAATATACGTGTACACAGCAAACATGCCACCGAAACCGACCGTCCCCATCGCTAAGGTAAGCCAGACTTGAGAACGCGCAAGCGCACTCAGCTCTGTGAGCGCAGAGGTGGGTTTCATGTCAGCCATGTGAGGCATGAAACGCCACAGAGCCAGAACTGTCGCGATGCCTGCCGCAACCACGACGCCATAGGAGGCTTTCCAATGTACTGCCTGCCCCAGCCACTGTGCGAGCGGAACCCCGCCGATCGTTGCAGCCGAAAACCCAACGCCCACTAGTGCCAGCGCTTTACCCCGCTGCCCTGGCGGCGCCAGTGCCGCAGCACACAAACCCGACACCGAAAAGAACGCCCCATGTGGCAGCCCTGCTACAAACCGGGCGATCAAGAGTGTGCCATAACTTGGTGCCGCGATTGTGAGGGCGTTGCCCAGCACGAAGAAGGCCATCAACATCAGTAGCAGCCTGCGACGCGGGATATAGCCGGTCAGAGTAGTAATCAGCGGCGCACCCACCACCACGCCCAAGGCGTAAGCCGAGATAATATGGCCGGCGCTGTCTTCGGTGATATTAAAGTCTTGTGCGATCAGCGGCAGTAGCCCCATGGAAACAAATTCGGTGGTGCCTATCCCGAATCCTCCGAGCGCAATCGCCACCATGACGATCATGCGGTGTCGCTCAGAAATCTCAGTTTGACGTGGTAGCGGCCGCCTGTTGGGCAAACGCATCTTGCGGGATTGCTCATTCACGTCGCATCACCCTACACCCCGAAGCGGGGTTATGCCGTTCCCCGAAAAGGTGCACTCCTTTTTGGGCAAACCTACCCCGCACACTGGGAACAGGTATTCTTGATACCTGTACTGCAATCTTCTTTAAGGGAGTTACATTGGCAAAAATCATTTACACCCGCACTGACGAGGCTCCACTGCTCGCGACCTACTCGCTGAAGCCAGTCGTGGAAGCTTTCGCTTCTACCGCGGGCATTGAGGTGGAGACGCGCGACATTTCCCTCGCTGGCCGTATCCTGTCCCAGTTCCCAGATTTCTTGAGCGAGGATCAGAAGGTTGCTGACGCTCTTGCGGAGCTCGGCGAGTTGGCAAAGAACCCTGAGGCCAACATCGTTAAGTTGCCAAATATCTCGGCTTCGGTCCCACAGCTTAAGGCCGCTATCAAGGAGCTGCAGGCCCAGGGTTACGCGCTGCCTGACTTCCCTGATGCACCAGAGACTGCTGAGGAAAAGGACATTCGCGCGCGTTACGACGCCGTGAAGGGCTCCGCCGTTAACCCAGTTCTCCGCGAAGGCAACTCTGACCGCCGCGCGCCAATCGCTGTGAAGAACTTCGCTAAGAAGAACCCACACCGCATGGGTGCTTGGTCCGCTGACTCCAAGACCAATGTCGCGACCATGGATTCCGATGACTTCCGCCGCAACGAGAAGTCCGTCATCATGCCAGCCGCTGACACCCTGACGATCAAGCTGGTCAAGGCCGACGGCTCTGAGGAGATCCTCAAGGACGGTCTGAAGGTACTGGAGGGCGAAGTTATCGACGGCACTGTCATGCGCGTCGCCGCCCTCGATGCGTTCCTCGCAGAGCAGATCAAGCGTGCTAAGGAAGAGGGCGTCCTCTTCTCTACACACCTCAAGGCAACCATGATGAAGGTCTCCGACCCGATCGTGTTCGGCCACGTAGTCCGCACCTTCTTTAAGGATGTTTACGCTCAGTATGGCGAGCAGCTCCTGGCAGCTGGCCTTGATGGAGAGAACGGCCTCGCAGCAATCTACTCCGGTCTCGCAGAGCTAGAGAACGGTGAAGAGATCAAGGCAGCCTTTGAAAAGGGCTTCGCTGAGGGCCCAGCAGTTGCCATGGTGAACTCCGATAAGGGCATCACTAACCTGCACGTTCCTTCCGATGTCATCGTGGATGCCTCTATGCCAGCTATGATCCGCACCTCCGGGCACATGTGGAACGCTGCGGGCGAAGAGCAAGACACCCTAGCCGTTCTTCCGGATTCCTCTTATGCAGGCATCTACCAGGTAGTCATCGACGACTGCAAGAAGAACGGCGCCTTCGACCCAACCACCATGGGCACCGTCCCTAACGTTGGTCTGATGGCGCAGAAGGCTGAGGAGTACGGCTCCCACGACAAGACCTTCAAGATCTCTGCCGATGGCAAGGTTGTCATCCTCAACTCCGCCGGCGAAGAGCTCATGGATCACGAGGTTTCCGCAGGCGACATCTGGCGCGCATGCCAAGCCAAGGATGCTCCTATCCAGGATTGGGTCAAGCTTGCTGTCACCCGTTCCCGCCTGTCCGGCATGCCGGCAGTGTTCTGGCTCGACACCGAGCGTGCACACGATCGTAACCTGATCACCCTGGTGGAAAAGTACCTGAAGGACCACGACACCGAGGGCCTGGATATCCGTATCATGTCCCCGATGGAAGCTACGCAGTTCACCATCGACCGGATGCGCAAGGGCGAGGACACGATCTCTGTCACCGGTAACGTGCTGCGTGACTACAACACCGATCTCTTCCCGATCCTCGAGCTAGGCACCTCTGCCAAGATGCTGTCCATCGTGCCGCTGATGGCTGGCGGCGGACTCTTTGAGACCGGTGCAGGCGGATCTGCCCCTAAGCACGTTGAGCAGCTGGTCAATGAGAACCACCTGCGTTGGGATTCCCTCGGCGAGTTCCTCGCTCTGGCGGAGTCGCTGCGCCACTTCGCCAACACCGCCGGGATTCAGAAGGCTGCTGTGCTTGCCGACGCCCTGGACAAGGCAACCGAGAAGCTGCTCGATGAAAATCTCTCCCCTTCCCGCAAGGCTGGCGAGATCGACAACCGCGGCTCCCACTTCTTCCTGACCAAGTTCTGGGCAGAAGAACTAGCAGCCCAGTCCGAGGACGCTGAGCTGGCTGGCCTGTTCCAGCCGATCGCAGCCTCCTTGGCCGCAGCGTCCACCGAGATCGAGAAGGACCTCCTGGACAACCAGGGCTCCCCAGTCGACCTCGGCGGCTACTACGCTCCGAACGAAGAGAAGGTCAACGCTGTCATGCGTCCTTCAGCTAAGTTCAACGAGATCATCGACGCGCTGAAGAAGTAGTCTCAGCGACTCCGTCGTATTAAGGCCCGGTCTCACCCATTTTCGATGTGGTGTGGCCGGGCCTTTGCCATGCTCTTCGAAGGCAAAAATTCGGTTTCCCACTACACTGGGCGAGCATGAACCGCGAATTCGACATCATCTTGTTCGGCGCTACCAGCTTCGTCGGGAAGCTTACCGCCGCCTATTTGGCAGAGCACCACAAAGATCTCAGTATCGCCATCGCCGGACGAAACTGGGCCAAGCTCCAAGACCTGCGACTGCCTTTTACCCCACTCAAAGCAGATGCTGCCAACAAGTCAGAGCTTGTTGAACTTGCCCGCAAAGCTACCGTCATTATTTCGACTGTCGGTCCTTATACGCGTCACGGAGACATGCTCGTAGACGCTTGCGCTGAAAACGATACGCACTACGTGGATCTGAGTGGGGAAGCCCTGTTTATCCGGCGCACAATAGATCGCTGGCACGGCAAAACTGCTGCCAAAATCGTGCATTCCTGTGGCTTCGACTCAGTGCCAAGTGACATGGGCATGTTCCATCTTTCTGAAAAGGCCGAGGGCCGGCCGTTCAGTGAGGTCGTTATGGCCGTCGATAAGCTCAGCGGCGGGCTATCCGGAGGCACCGTCGATTCGATGCGCGAGGTGAGCAAAGATGCGAAGCGGATGCCTAAGGGCGGAGCTATTTTGCATTCCCCGTATTCACTGTCTCCGGACCACACTCGTGAGCCGGACTTGGGGCCGCAGCCAGATTTCGAGGCTGCGTACGTTCCTCTGCTCGGGCAGTGGTCGGGCCCATTCTTCATGTCGATGTTCAATACTCGGGTGGTACGCCGCTCTAATTCCTTGCAGGGATATCGCTATGGAAAGCGATTGCGCTATCGCGAGGTTGTCCCCACCGGGTCCGGACTTGGCGGTCAATTGCGCGCAAAGGCGTTGCTGGCGGCAATCGGGGCAGCTTTTTCTGCGATCATGGTGGATAAACTGCGAAAGCCCCTGTCCAAGGTGGTGCCGGAACCAGGCGAGGGCCCGAAGAACCTCGATGACGGCGGTTTCCTCATCACTCACCACGGCAAGCTGGAGGACGGTTGCCTGCTCACTTCTCGTGTGATGGCGGACGGCGATCCGGGGTACAAGGTCACCGCGATGATGCTGGCGGAGGCGGCTGTGGTGCTCGCGACGCACGCCGAGGGTTTGCCGGAGGCTACTGGCGTCCTCAGCCCCGCCACTGGCTTGGGTAAGCCGTATCTTGCGGCGCTCCAGCGGGGCGGGATGAAGTTTGCTTAGCCAGGCGCAAACCGGCGTGTAGCCAGCAGCATCGGCAAGCTAGCAGCACCGAGCACCGGGATTGCGCGCCTTTTCAGCGTAGCGATCCCGGAAGTACTCCCGCTCGGTGGGCACCGGGCTATCCGGGTGAT
Organism: Corynebacterium sp. H127; assembly: GCF_037482665.1. Lineage (NCBI taxonomy): Bacteria > Bacillati > Actinomycetota > Actinomycetes > Mycobacteriales > Corynebacteriaceae > Corynebacterium > Corynebacterium sp. H127. Next base: position 53,398 of record NZ_JBBHKY010000005.1, on the reverse strand, counting down.
GGACTCGAAGGTGGGCAACGTATTTTTCATATTCACGTTCCCCCACGATCTCACCAAGCCACCACCAGATCGCCTTAATGACGCGCATGAACCGCCGGCCCCCTTTCGGCCCACTGCTCTGCCAGCTGCTTTTCGACGTCCGTAGGAATCATGCCCGTCGGAGCAAAGTAGGCAGAAGGATGCTCGGGGTCCTCGCTGGTCGGGGTTTCCTCTCCACGGCCTTGGGCGGCGATGGTGCGGACACATGCCCAGAGAGCTGCCAGCACGACCACGAGGGTCAGTACTGCGAACAAGATGGAGAGAATGCCCTGGATCATGGTGTTGCGTATTACGGCATCGATGGCTTCGATAGATTTCGCGGTGCCAAACTCCGTTAGCCCCTGGGCCTTGGCATCGGCGAAGCGGTTGTGCTGAGCAAAGTAGCCAATCTTCGGGTCTGCGGCGAAGATCTTTTGCCAGGAAGCGTACATCGTGACGATAAGGTCCCACGCTAGCGGTACCCCCGGGATCCAGGCCCATTTCAGCAGGCCCTTCTTGATCACCACGACCAGTACCAGTGATAGCGCGATAGCCGCGAGCAACTGGTTAGCGATGCCGAACAGCGGGAACAGCACATTGATGCCACCAAGCGGATCAGTGACGCCCATGATCAGAATCGCGCCCCACAGTGAGCATACGAAGATGGTGGAAATCCAGTGGCCCAGTGTCCATGATTGGTCACGGAACTTCTTCAGTCCAGGAACGTTTGCCAGGGTATCGGTCATCATGAATCGGGCAACGCGTGTTCCGGCATCAACTGTGGTCAGGATGAACAACGCCTCAAACATGATGGCGAAGTGGTACCAGAAGGCCTGCATCTCTGGATGCCCGAAGATACTGGTGAGGATTTCGGACATACCGAAAGCGAGGGTCGGTGCGCCACCGGTACGGGAGATCACCGTATGCTCCCCCACTGCCTGTGCAGCTAACGTCAATTGTTCTGCGCTCAAGCCTGCGCCGGGAATTCCCAGGCCGTTGACGAATGCTGCAGCAGATTCTGGTTTACCACCAGTCATGGCTAAAGGCGCGTTCATTGCGAAGTACAAGTGACGGTCCAGGATCACGGCCGTGATGAGAGCCATGATGGCCACGAAGGATTCCATCAGCATGCCGCCATAACCGATCATTCGCATCTGGGTTTCCTTCTCCACGAGCTTCGGAGTGGTACCTGAGGAGATGAGGGCGTGGAAGCCGGAAAGGGCGCCACAAGCGATGGTGATGAAAAGGAAGGGGAACAGGCTGCCGGAGAAGACTGGCCCCTGCCCACTCCGCGCAAACTCCGTGACAGCAGGCATGTGAACCTCAGGGCGGTCAATCAAGATTCCTACTGCCAGCAGCCCGATCACGCCGACTTTCATGAACGTGGAGAGGTAATCGCGCGGTGCGAGCAGCAACCATACGGGCAAGATTGCGGCGATCACACCGTAGATGATCAGTGCCCACGCGAGCGTGAGCTTGGAGAGCGTAAACCACTGCACTCCCCAATCCGTGTTGGCGACCCAGCCGCCAGCCACGATGGAAAACAGCAGGAGGAATACACCGATGACCGAAACTTCCATCACCCGGCCTGGCCGTAGGTAGCGCAGGTAAATGCCCATGAACAATGCGATTGGGATGGTCATGGCGATGGAGAACACGCCCCAAGGTGACTCAGCTAGCGCGTTGACCACAACCAGGGCCAGCACAGCGATGATGATCACCATGATCGAGATGACTGCGAGGATGCCGGCGGCGCCTCCGAAGCGCCCCACTTCATCGCGTACCATTTGGCCGAGTGATCGCCCACCGCGGCGGGTAGAAACCCACAGCACAAGGTAGTCTTGCACCGCGCCAGCGAGAATGACGCCGATCACGATCCACAATGTTCCTGGCAGGTAGCCCATTTGAGCTGCCATAACAGGACCAACGAGTGGGCCAGCGCCGGCGATAGCGGCGAAGTGATGGCCGAACAGCACACGACGGTCCGTCGGCATGAAGTCTTTGCCGTCGTTGCAATATTCGGCCGGGGTTGCTCGCGAGTCCTTTGGCCGCACGATTTTGTATTCGACGAGTCGTGCGTAGCCAGCGAAGGCGATGATGTACGAGCCGACGGCTGCGCATACGAGCCACACTGCATTTACAGTTTCACCACGGTGAAAGGCGATCATTGCCCAACCGGCAGCCGCAATCACCGCAATGATCAGCAGGAAAAGCTTCTTTTTGGTTGTCATAGGACGCTTGTCATCCACGCCCACGGGAAGATCTGTTGCATCAGTATGCAGGAGGGTGACACGTTCGGGGACTTTTAGTGCTTGGCTCATGCGCCTACTGTCCTTTCCGGTTAATTCCGCCGGTTACCTGGTTTGCGGATATATAACAATTAGACAGGAAATTGACTTGCCTCACAATAGTCACTTACATAGCCACCCCTAACACGAGCAATCATGGGCAACTTCCATCACCAATCCACACCCCAGCGAACAAAGCCGTCTACCCCCAACACCGTCACTACCTGCACAAACTAAAAATAATAGACAAAGCTGTTTACATAGACTGAGCTGTCCGCTACATTTGTGTGAAATTCCACCGAAAGGACACACCATGAGCAAGTACGACAACTCCGACACCTCCCAGTGGGGCTTTTCCACCCGGGCGATCCACGCCGCGCAACCAGTAGACAGTGACAATGGCGCCCGAAACCTCCCGATTTATCTCACCTCCAGCTACGTCTTCGACTCTGCCGAACACGCATCCAAGCGTTTCGACCTCTCCGATGCCGGCCCGGTCTATTCTCGACTCACTAACCCGACCGTCAGTGTTGTGGAAGACCGCCTCGCAAATCTCGAAGGCGGCGTTCACGCAGTACTATTCGCATCCGGCCAGGCCGCCGAGACTGCCGCGATTCTCAACCTGGCCGAGGCCGGTAGCCATATCGTCAGCTCACCGCGCCTTTATGGTGGCACCCAAACACTATTCCAAGTCACCCTGAAACGGCTCGGCATCGAAACCACCTTCGTGGAAAACCCCGACGACCCCGAGTCCTGGCAAGCAGCAGTGCAGGAAAACACCGTCGCCTTCTACGGCGAAACCTTCGGCAATCCAGTAGCAGATATCCTCGACATCCCCGCAATCGCGGAGGTCGCACACCGCAATAGTGTGCCCCTCATTGTGGACAACACGCTTGCCACTGCTGCCGTCGTCAAGCCCCTCGAGCTCAGCGCCGACATCGTGGTAGCCTCCCTAACCAAGTTCTACACCGGCAACGGCTCCGGCCTAGGCGGCGTGCTTATCGACGGCGGAAAGTTCGACTGGACGGTAGAAAGAAACGGCAAACCCGTATTCCCGCAGTTCACCACCCCAGATCCGGCTTACCATGGCCTAAAATATGCTGAGCTCGGAGCCCCTGCGTTCGGGCTGAAAGCCAGGGTCGGTATCCTGCGTGACACCGGCGCCGCCCCTTCCCCGTTCAATGCTTGGGTTACTGCCCAAGGACTTGACACCTTAAGCTTGCGCCTCGAGCGCCACAATACGAACGCGCTGGCCGTTGCCGAGTTTCTCAGCGAGCAGGAAAAGGTGGTCTCTGTAAACTACGCAGGTCTCCAGTCCTCCCCATGGTTCAGTGTGAAGGAAAAGCTGGGTCTGCAGCATGCCGGAGCGGTGCTGTCCTTCGATGTCGCCGGTGGTCGCGAGGAAGCGTGGCGGCTCATCGACGCGTTGAAACTGCATTCGAACCTCGCCAACGTTGGCGACGTCCGGTCCCTGGTAGTCCATCCTGCCTCCACCACTCATTCCCAATCTGATGCCAAAGGCTTAGAACGAGCCGGAATCAGCCAATCCACGATTCGCCTTTCGGTGGGCATTGAGGATATCGAGGACATTATTGCTGACCTTCGCGCCGGGCTCCAGGCCATTTAGAAAGCAGGCTGAAAGATGCAGACCGTAGCAATTGGAGACTTCACCACTGAGGCTGGGGCGAGGATCCGCGATGTGACCATCGCTTATCAAACCTGGGGCGATCCACGCAGTGAGAACGTCGTGCTCATTGAGCACGCGCTCACCGGCGACAGCGACGCTACTGGCTGGTGGCCCGGGCTCATCGGCCCGGGGTTGGCGATTGACACCAACTCCAACTACGTGATCTGCACGAATGTCATCGGTGGCTGCAAAGGCTCCACCGGCCCGTCCTCGCAGCATCCCGACGGCGGCCGGTGGGGTTCGCGATTCCCTGCGATCTCCATTCGAGATCAAGTGGCGGCTGAACAGCGAGCGTTGTCAGCTGTTGGAATCGATCAGGTATCTGTAGTGATCGGCGGATCAATGGGCGGTGCCCGCGCACTCGAGTGGGCTGCGATGTACCCCGATCGCGTCGCCTCAGCCATGATTCTCGCAGTATCCGCCCGTGCCAGTGCGTGGCAGATCGGTATCCAGGCCCAACAGATCGCCTCGATCGAAGGCGACCCTGAGTGGCGGGGCGGCGACTATTACGAACACGGCCCTGGTCCGATCTCCGGGATGAGTACTGCGCGAAAACTCGCCCATCTGACTTACCGTGGCGAACTGGAAATCGATGAACGCTTCGGCACAGATGCACAAGCTGGTGAGGATCCCCGGGGGCCGTTCCGCTCGCGGGAACACCGCTTTGCGGTAGAAAGCTATCTGGACTACCAAGCAGAGAAACTCGCGGAACGTTTTGACCCCGGCTCCTATGTCACCCTTACGGAGTCCCTCAATAGGCATGACGTGGGTCGCGGCCGTGGTGGTCTGAACCGAGCCCTCACTAACATCACCGTTCCCACCTTCGTAGTCGGCGTAGACACAGACATCTTGTACCCGTACCACCAGCAAGAGCACCTATCGCGAAACCTGGGAAACCTACTTGGTATGGGAAAGATCGTCTCCCCGGTGGGGCACGACGCGTTCCTCACGGAAACCCGTCAGTTGGATCAGCTCATACGCCGCTTCTTCCGACTCACCGGACAAACGCATACTTAGCACTTGTGAGAGCTAGCCTTCGCGCCACTCAACTAGCTTCCGAGCGAGTCCACCGAAACAGCTAGAAACACCATTACCAGGCCCAGCACCGTCTCAAAGAACACATCAAAGTTCCGTGACCGCACTGCAAGGACGCCTAGTAGCTTTGAGTCGCAGGTCAGACGAACCACCGCGAGCAGGCAGAGCGCTCCGCCGAGGACGAAGGTGGCCCGCCGCCAGTGCTCCGTCAGCGCGCATACAGCCGAGAGTGCAACGAAAAGCACGAAAGCGAGCAACGCGATACGCTGCAGCAGCGGGGATAGTCGCGAGGGCGGCATGCCCTCATCATGCGGATTTCTGAGCGCGGCTGCAACGTGTGGTGGTGGAGGTGGCAACAACGGCATGATTGCCTAGTTTGCCTGTTGTTCCGCTCGTTCGACAACGTTGCGAACGAGGAATGCACGGGTCAATGGTCCGACTCCCCCGGGGTTTGGTGAGACGAAACCTGCTGGCTCCCAGACGTCCGGGTGGACGTCGCCAAGCAGCTTGCCGTCTTTGCGAGACACCCCAACGTCTAAGATTGCTGCCCCAGGCTTCACCATGTCAGCGGTCAACATGTGCGGTTGGCCAGCGGCGGCAACGATGACATCCGCAGTGCGCGTCTCCGCAGCCAAGTCCTTAGTGCCGGTATGGCACAACGTCACGGTGGCGTTTTCAGAACGCCGGGTCAGCATGAGACCGATAGGGCGACCAACAGTGACACCACGTCCGATCACCACCACCTTCGCGCCAGCCAGTTCCACATCGAAACGACGCAGCAGAGAGATCGCACCGTTCGGAGTACACGGCAATGGGGCGGGCTCGTTCAGCACCAGCTTGCCGAGGTTAACTGGATGCAAGCCGTCGGCATCCTTGGCTGGATCAATAGCTGCGAGTACTGCGTTTTCATCGAGATGCTTCGGCAAAGGCAATTGCACGATGTAGCCAGTGCATTCAGGATCATTATTGAGCTCCTGGATAACCGCGAGCAGCTCTTCTTGCGACACGTCTGCTGGAAGATCCTTACGGATCGACTTCACACCGATCTGTTCACAGTCGCGGTGCTTCATCTTCACATAGGAATGGGAAGCAGGATCGTCGCCGACCAGCACAGTTGCCAGCCCGGGCACGATACCTTTGTCTTTCAGCGCAGCCACGCGTTCCTTAAGGTCTGCGAAGATCTCGTCGCGGTACAGATTTCCATCCAGCTTCGTAGCAGTCATGGCTTTCATTATTCCACGGTTTGATCACCCTTCCGACCGCGCGGTGCTTATCGACGCCAACTCCACGCGTATCCTCAATGGTTATGCACGTCGAATCCCCTTTTGCCCACGTCATCTTCGAGCAACCCGTCATCCCACCTAACACGGGAAACGCGATCCGGATGTGCGCGGGAACCGGAGCGATTCTGCACCTGACGGGCCCGCTGGGATTTGATTTGGCAGAGAAAAACCTCCGGCGAGCGGGTTTGGATTACCACGATCTCGCTGATGTGCGCGTCCATGAGAACCTTGATGCTGCTTTCGACGCGATCCCCGGCGCGCGGGTTTTTGCCTTCACTGCGCACTGCGAGAATAATTTCGCAGATGTGCAGTACCAGCATGGGGATGTGCTGCTCTTTGGTACCGAGCCAACCGGTTTAACGGACTATGCCCTCGGCCACGACCGCATCACCCAGCAGGTACGGATCCCGATGCTGCCAGGTCGTCGCTCGATGAACCTATCCAACGCGGCGGCAGTTGCAGCCTATGAGGCGTGGCGACAGCTGGGCTTCGTTGGTAGCTAGACCTCGCGCACGTTGATCGCGGCCAAGCCGGCGTCGGCTAGCGCTACTTCGCGGGAACCCACGTTGACCAGCTGCATCCCCCCGAAGGCTGCCTCCCCCAGGCTCAACTGCTGACCTGGCACAATGCCATGTTTGGCCAGGTAGCGCAGCAACTCCGGGTCCCCATCATGGATGCGTAGGACTTCGACTACCGTGCCCGGCTCAATCTGTCCGAGATGCAGGCGGTCCATATCCTCGACCTCCCCCTGCGCGGTAGGGATCGGGTCACCGTGCGGATCGTGCGTGGGGTGGCCCAAATGCGTATCTAAGCGGGCAATGAACTCATCCGATACCGCGTGCTCAAGCATGTCTGCCTCTGTGTGAACCTCATCCCAGCTATAGCCCAAGGTCCGAACGAGGAACGTTTCGATCAAGCGGTGGCGGCGCGCCATCCCCAACGCCAAGGAGCGCCCCAGGTCGGTCAGAGTGATCCCACCGTAGCGCTCATGGTGCACGAGGTCTTGGGCTCCCAGCCGCTTGATTGCCTCCGAGGTAGTGGAGGTCCGTTGCCCCAGGATGGCGGCAATTTCCCCCAGGCTTGCGGGTTCGCCGGTGCGTTCCGCAATATCCCACAGGATTTTCAAGTAGTCCTGAGTCTTCATGGGCAAGTCAGAAACATGCATGAGCTTTACTGTAGTAGACCGCTCCGCCGCCATAGGCCTGATAGGGCAAAGCAGCATCCTCCTGCCAGGGCGATCATTCCGCCAGCAGACAAGCTAAGCCCTACTGCTATCGTCAATCCGAATACCGCTAACGTGGCGCCCAAGACTGCAGAGCCAGCCAGGAACCATAAGGGATCCTTCGCGGTAGTCCACAAAGTCCCCGCCGGAGCCGCGATCAATGCGATCGGCAAGATCGTGCCGACCGCGGGGATACACACGACAACCGTCAGACAGATGAGGATGAGCACGATGGCGTCGAAAAGCGCGGTGCGCTGACCAGGAAAGTTACGGTCAAATGCGGTGTAGACCAACGGCCACCGCAGCGCCCACACCACAGCCCCTGCGATCAAGAGCAGCCCTGTAGCAGCGGCGATATCAAGGGCATTGACTGTCAGAATTGAGCCAGTGAGGAAAGAGTCCACCCGCAGCGGGAGCGGCTGAAACCACTTTGCCAAAAAGTAGCCTCCGGAAAAGCCCAGAGTGAGCACAACGCCTGCCGCTGCTTGGGCGCTAAGCCCGGCGTGCACTTCCAGTACACGCATCATGCCGGCCAGCGGGATACACGCTGCGAACGCCCCGAGAAACAAGAACACAGAGAGCCCAGACGCACTGATCCCCGGGACAAATGCTGCCGCCAAGACCACACCAAGCACGGCACCGGGGAACGTAGCATGAGTGATCGCTTCACTAAAGAACACCCGCCGGTGCAATACCGCCACAGCCCCGACCAGACCGGCAGCTGCGCCGACGCTAAGCGCCTCGACGAGCGGAAAAACGGGGATCATCGCACACTCCTACTAACAGTTCGGGCAAAGAGCACCAGGAAAAACACGCCGACCAAAGCCAGCGAAACTGCTGCCTGCGGGGACACCGGTCGACTGCTGCTTTGCAGCATCCACCACATTCCGACAACACTGCCGAGGGCGGCGACCGCCACGGACCAGGCCACCATTGCAGCCGAAGTCGGGGCGACGAGGCGCGCGGCAGCGCCCGGAACCACCAGGAATCCGACCACGAGCAGGACCCCGACCACGGAAGATCCGGCGACAACTACTGCCGCGATCGCTAGATTCAGTATCAACTCACAGCGCCAGCCCACGATCCCGGCCCCGGCGGCTGCCTGTGGATCAAAGGCGAGAAAGACTTGCGAACGCCAGCTCAACAGCAAAAGCGCTAGTGCGGCTAGGCACAGGACCACTGATTGCAAGAAGCGGGCTTCAGTCATCTCCAACAACCGCCCGAACATTAGCGCCTCTAATTGACCCGACTTGTCTGAAAAGTACAAGGCGGCGACGATGCCGAGGGAGTAAAAGGAGCTCAAGACCACTGCGGTGCCGGCTTCCTCTCCTGCGCTATGCGCGGAATGGGATCGCCGAAAGGTCAGGATCGCAGCAGTCACCACAGCCGCGAGAGATGCACCTACGAGAATCGACTCGGTACCACCCCACACGAAGCCTCCGACGATGCCCGGAAACACCGAGTGCACCATAGCCTCGGCGCGAAACTCTGCTCGCTTCAGGTTCACTAGTGCCCCAGCAACGCCGGCGGCTGCGCTCAACACCAGCAACATCAGTAGGGGCCGTAGCAAATAGTCGGTTCCTAGAACGTACTGAACTAAGTGCATAGCAGTTCGTCCACTCTGGCGTGGGCCAGCACCTGCTTGGTAGGACCACATGCGCGTTGTTTCCCGGCCAGTACCAGGGTGTATTCGCAGCAGCGTCGGGCGAGTTGCAGGTCGTGGGTAGAGCTGATCAAGCTCACTCCATCGACCTTCAGCTCATCGATGATTTCTAGGAGAACTTCCCTACTGTCCGGGTCAAGGCCATTAAATGGTTCGTCCAACAGCACTAGGCTGGGATCGGCCACGAGGGCACGCGCGAGGAGGACCCGTTGACGTTGACCTCCTGACAAGGTTCCGAACCGGGCGTCTGCCTGATCCTCCAGCTGTACCCGGCGCAGCGCCCGTCGTACTCGGGCGCGGTGCTCCTGGTTCGGGCTGAAGCGCAGCCAGGAGCGCTGCGTATATAGTCCCATCCCGACAACTTGCTGCGCGGTTATTGGGAAGGTCAGGTCGAATTCGGTAGTTTGCGGGACGTAGCCAATCGTGGCATCAGGGGCCATGGCTACAGTTCCGGAGAACTGTCGTATTTGCCCGAGCAGGCCCTTGAGCAGGGTAGTTTTCCCCGAACCGTTGGGGCCGATCAGGGCAAGCGCTTGGCCCGCTGGCAGGTGAAAAGTTACCTCGGATACCGCGGGGGTTGCCGTATATCCGAAGCTGGCATCTTTAACGTTCAGCATGCTCGACCGTATCCTTTGGCGCGTATCCGTCCAAGGCAGCAGGCAGAGGCGCGGCGGTGCCGCCCCATGCGCTCACCAGGTTGGTGATGTTGTGAGTAATAGAGCCCACGTACGTTTCGCCGTCAGTGCCCGCAGGTCCGAGCGAGTCTCCATACAGGGCCTCATCTCCCGTGATTACCCGCACGCCCGCAGCGCGTCCAATTGCTTCGATGGATTTTGCACTGTTGGAGTTCTCCGCGAAGATCGAGGTTGCGCGCGCTTCTTTGACTTGCTGCACCCCGGCTTGGAGATGTTGGTTGGTGGCGTCTTGCTGTGAGTTGAAGTCTGATAGCGCGGAGCCGATGAACTTGATATCAAAGTCATGGGATAGGTAACCGAAGGCATCGTGGGATGTGAACAGGATCCGGTCTTCTTGCGGTACCGTCGCCATGCTTTCCGACGTCCACCGCGCCAACTCCGCGAGCTGCTTTGTGTACGCAGCGGTGCGCTCCCGCCAGAGTTCTGCATGCTCCGAATCTGCCTGCTGCAGCGCAGCGCCGATGTTTTCCACCTGGACAGTCGCATTTTTAGGACTGGTCCACACGTGGGGATCGTATTTGAACTCCGGGGGCGCGCCGTCCTCTCCGTCGAAAGGCCACGGCGCTACCTCTACCTTCTTGCTGCCGTGATCAACGGTGTATTTTTCCTTCTCTGAGGTGCCCTCTTGGTGGCCTGAGGTTATGAGTTTGGTGCCCTCAAATCCAGAGGAGGCCACTGCTTGGTCGAGGAAGTTCTCCAGATCTACACCGTTGCTCAGCAGTAGGTCTGCGCGATTGAGTGCCGCCATCTGCTGTGGGGTCATTTCGTGGTCGTGTGCAGAAGCGTTTGGGGCCAAGAGGCACGTCAATTCGAGTGCGGCTTCACCGGAGCCATGCGTGCTGGTGACGCCTTGAGAATCCGTCTTGGTAAATTCCAGCCCTTCGCCGCCTGCAGCGCTAGCGATCTGGGTGACATAGTCACAAATCTGCGTGGTAGTTGCCACTACTTTCAGCCCGGAGCTTCCTTGACCTAGCTGCGGCGCTGCGCAGGAGACGAGACAGCAACTAAGCGCCAGAGCACTAACGCTGAGGCGGAGACGCGAATTTTTCACGTAGGTGTCCTTCTTGCTAGAGGGGTGGCGAGGCCCCTAATGGGCAATCGTCATGTTCAGAAACACCCTAGCAAGAAATTATTGCATATGAAATTCTTTGTTCAATGCCTTGAACTTATCGCGTTTTGAATGCTCGGCAGCGCGCGTTTCCGCAGTACTTCCAGCAGCTGCTGCGCATCCGCGAGTAGCAGCTGCTTCCCCGACATCTGCACTGGACCAGGAACTAGGTCAAAGCGGACATCAGCCAGCCCGAGGCCCTGCGCGATCGGACCGCGTTGTAGCGAGAGTTCTTGGATATGCTCCGGCGCAATCACACTCATTCGATGCCCAAAACGCCCAGAATGAGTTACCACCGCTCGCTCCCCCAGCAGGGTTACCGCCTGTTGACCTTGATCAATCGGCGATACCCACCACGCGGATTTCGGACTGCGATACTGCGGCTGCGTCGCCCGCTCCGGCTGAGCATGCGTGACAACGTCCTGCTCCGTGAGCGGGCTGAGCACGCACAACATCGCCAGGGCTTGCTCCCGAGTTCCCACCGGTAGCAACATCGACGTCCCGGCCTGCTTGTCTCTCATGCCATAGCCAGCGGTGGAAACGATAACGCTCCACCAGTTGAATGGCCGCCACAGCACTGGCTGGGCGATTTTCACCGCATGAATCCGAGCCAGCGGGATGGTTTGTCTGCGCTTATCAGCAAGCCCGTATGTGACATTCAAGGCATCATTGTCCACCTCAGCTGTAAAACGCCAACTCTTGTCCACGATCCCCCACACCCACGGCAGCAGGCCCACGAACACCGGGATCACCGCACCAAAGCCACCCGGCACGACAAACCCGAAAACAGTTGATAGCAGCACCACGACGCTAGCTGGGTGAATTACTGCGGCGAGCAGACTGCGCTGAATAGGGATCTCTGGAATGAGAGCAGCATGTACTGGTTCTGTTAAGGACCGTTCCTCCATGTCCTCTCCACGCGCCCGCGCCAGAACTTCTGCGCAGACGCGCTCAGCCTTGGGTTTCCGCAAATAGAGAATCTCCAGGGTTGACCCCGCACCACCAGCGGTTTCAATCCGCACCTTTGCCACCCGGAAGATGCGCGCGATCACGGGTTCAACCACGTCCACGGATTGGATCCGTTCATAGCGCGCCGAGCGAACGGTGGTTGAGATAACGCCGTGTTTGAGCTCAACCTCGTCATCGCCGAGCCGGAAGCCCATCGCCCGCCACCATATTCCAGAAATCCCCCACACCAGCGCACAAGACAGTAAGAACACCCCGATACCCGCGGCGAACCACCACAATTGCACCTCTTCACCCCGCAGGAAATCCGCAATTTCCTTCAATCCGACGGAATTAATGTTCGCGATGATTACCGCGAACACCGCCAGGATTGTCGTCCAGAACTTCAACAATGGGGTCGCGCGATGCACGCGCTGAAATTCCCTCACAGCCCGTTCATCCTTTCGCGAGCCCGCTCGGCCAAGCGAGTGCGCAGCGCATCGGCGTCAGCTCCCGGCAGGCCCCGCACTTTGGCATCGCTTGTCGACGACGCCGTGTGCAGCTCTACGTGTTTAAGTCCAAACGCGCGCTCAATGGGGCCGGCCTTCACGTCGACGAACTGGATGCGACCATAGGGCACCACTGTGAATACATGCCAAAGCTTGCCTTTGGTGAGGAGCAGTTCTTGCTCCGATTCAAGCCAGCCAAGCTTCTTTACCTGAGCTGGGATCAGCCAGAGCTGCCAGAGGAACAGGAGGAAGAATATTGCCGCTCCGACGTAGAACCAGGCGTCGATAAGCAGTGCCGGAATAAGGAAGCCAAGGATGGCAATCAATGTCCACGGCAAGACCACCAGGTATCGAACTTTGACAAGTTTGGGCGAGACCGGATGGAGCGGAGTTGTCATACCTCCCATCCTAAACCTGGATAACACAACGCCAGCGGCTCCCGACTTTTCGGAGAGACTCGCTGGCGATTGCAGTTGAAGGCGTTAAAGCACTACTTGCGCGAGGAGGGAACCCACCACACAGGAGGTAATCACGGAAATGAAACCCGGGATGATGAAGGAGTGGTTGAGCACGTACTTGCCGATGCGAGTAGTGCCTGTCTTGTCGAAGCCGATGCAGGCCAGGTCCGAAGGGTAGGTCGGCAGAATAAAGTAGCCGTATGCCGCGCCATAGAAGCCGACGATGAGCTCAGGGGCAACACCGAGCTGAAGGCCGATCGGGGCGATAGCAACGAGGGCGGCAGCCTGGGAATTCACCAGCTTGGATACGATCAACAGGACAATTGCATAAGCCCAAGGCGCGGTCTCCACGACACCACCCAGCGAGCCCTTGAGGGCGTCGATATGCGTCTGGAAGAAGGTATCTGCCATCCAGGCCACGCCGAAGACGGAGAACACGGCGGTCATGCCGGCCTTGAACACCGTCGTGTTGGCGATCTTGCCGGACTCCACCTTGCAGAAAATCAGGATGAACGCACCGGCAACGAGCATAACCATCTGGATGACCAGGTTCATGGACAGCGGCTCCATGCCCTTCTTACCCTCGAAGGCAGGGCGAAGCTTTTCAAAGGCACCGAGCACAACCACCACGGCGATGGCGGTGAAGAACGTCCACATCGCACGGAAAGACTCCTTGGGGAAGACCTTTCCGATCAGGGTCTCGGAGGAACCGTAGACCATGTCCTTGAACTCCGGATCCTTCATCCGCTCCTGGAATTCCTCGTCCTTGTCCAGATCCTTACCACGGCGCAGCGACCACAACGCCGCGAGCAACACGCCAGCCAGCGAAGCGGGAATTGCCACCATGAGGATCTGCGGGATCGAATAGGCCTTTTCGATGACACCGGCGTCCTTGGCCAGGATCGAGGCGAGCGACACGGTAGCAACCGACACCGGCGAAGCGGTAATACCCATCTGCGCCGAGGTGGAAGATACTGCCATCGGGCGCTCCGGGCGAATGCCCTTCTTAATCGCGATGTCCTCAATAATCGGGAACATCGTGTACACCACGTGGCCCGTTCCACACAGCACCGTGAGGAACCAGGTAGTCAGCGGCGCCAGGATGGTGATCATCTCCGGCTTCTTACGCAGCAACTTTTCCGCGTATTGCATCATCACGTCTAGGCCACCGGCTTGTTGCAGTGTGGCGGCGCAGCCGATCACCGCGATGATGGTCAGCATGACGTCGACAGGCGGCTTGCCCGGCTCAAGGCCGAACAAGAACACCATGAGAAGCAGGCCAAAGCCTGAGATCAAGCCAAGGCCAATGCCGCCATACCTAGTACCCAGGAGGAGGCAGAACAGGACGACGGCGACTTGCAGGACTATCGCTAGCGTTGTTGATGGGTCGAGAATTGTGGCGAGCACAGATCTCCCCTTTCAAGGTGGGAATCCCTCAGTGAGATTCAGTTTGTTGATTATTTCCAACTTAAAACTGAATCGGTTATGTTGGAAAGTCAACATTCATAGACATATCCCACATCGTTCCAGCTTGACATCACGCTTTAGCGGTGCCTTAACTGCTCACACTCGTCGGATAGGGATTCTCTCCGGGTCATTGCCCCCACGATTCTTCCGTCCGCTAATCTGATTCAGGTCAGCACTTCCAAGCAAAAGAGGCGGCCCATCAGTGTTTACCCTGCTCAAAGCCCTGTGGATCATCGGCATCACTGCTGAAGGAATGACCGGCGCTTTGGCTGCCGGCCGCCGGAAAATGGACCTCTTCGGAGTAGGCGTCATTGCCTCCGTTACCGCAATCGGCGGTGGCTCTATCCGAGACATACTGCTGGGCCACTACCCCCTGTCCTGGGTGGCCGAGCCCCATTGGCTGCTGCTTATTTGGGCAGCCTCTCTACTTACTGTGAGCATGCCGTTTCTGCTCGAGAATTTCCGTGTGATGTTCCTCGTGCTCGATGCCATCGGCCTCTCTGCTTTCGCAGTGATCGGCACCGAAGTAGCGATACGCCAAGGTCACGGCTTCATCATCGCGGTGGTGGCCTCAGTGATCACCGGCGTGTTCGGAGGCGTACTGCGAGACCTACTCAGTAACCAACTTCCGCTGGTATTCCAAAAGGAGCTGTACGCCTCCATTGCAGTGTTAGCCACGTGCGTCTACTTCTTCATGGATTGGCTTGGTACTTCCGAACCAGTCACGGTTATCGTTTCCGTCTGTGTTGCCGTCACACTGCGCTTGCTCGCCATCTGGCGCAGCTGGTCACTGCCCGTTTTCGACTACCAGGAAAGAACCTAGCGCCGGATTTGGCTCACTGCTCGGACGACACTGCCACGCCGAGGCCCCAATCGCGGGAGCGTCACCTCTTGATATCAATCCCGTCATTGAAACTCACACCCCCAAAAAGTACATCCCACATCTTGCATACCGACAAAATCGAACATAGAAATTCCCTGTTGCCAATTAATAACAAAATCATCAGGAGTTTATAACAAATTATTGAACATCATTCAATTAGGTTTGGCTTACCTTAAACTGGCGACCGCAAGTTTTCACCCCAACCTCAAGGAGTTCTTTCGTTTTGATTAAAAAAACCCTCCGCTTTTCTTCAGCAGCACTATGCTGCTTTGCCGCGCTAGTATGCACACCGCTATCTAGCGCTTCCCCTACCGAACTGGAAGCCACCTACGCCACACAACACGATAGCCAGGCTTTGGACCAAGAGATCGATAAGTACACCTACACCGACACCGACGGTGTACCTCATTTTGACACGCAAGCCGCTCAAAATGCTGGAGCTTCTAAAACGGCAATCCGGGCAGGTGAGTACATCAATGGTTTTGCAGATCCAACTGCGACCAGAGGCCTTGATGGTTTCATGAATAAGTGGCGTTACTGTGGCCCAAACAACTCCCAACCAGGAGAGCCTCAGGAAGGAAAGCCAGCCGACGAGGCTTGCCGAACACATGATGTTTGTCTACGGGATCAGTCCGATTTGAACGCAAAGAAAGCTTGCGATCAGGCGCTTATTGATTCCACTCAACATGAACTGGATCATAATGCGGGTTCGTATACCTGGGACGAAATCGCGCATCTTCACGCAATGAAGCACGCCATTTCGTGGGCACGAGACAATTGCCGAGTCCAGAATCCACCAGGAGTTTGCCAAGGTAAGCTCCTCTAGGTTCCTATAGAAAGAGCTATGGAAAAGTTTGACAATATCCTCAGCCGCGTAACTCTCATCGCCGCCTTTCTAGTGGCGGCGCTGGTCTGCGCCGACGAATTCGGAGCCAGTGACGCGTTCCGCGTCGCGGCCGCCATCCCCTTGACCATCGCGGCGATTATTGTGGCCGTCCGCAAGCGCCAGTTCACCATTGCGGCGCTAGCAATCCTCGCCCCGTGGATCGACATCGTACTGATGCTTTTCGCCTTCACGTTGTTCGGATTCAGCTTCGGGATGGGCCCCTAGGGCGCCGCTACCTAAAGTCCCGCGACCCCCTGCTCAGCCACTCCCCGACGGGGAGTGGCTCCAGGCGATCTGCCACCAGCGTCGGCGCGCCCGCCGCATTCTGAATTATGCCCCGAACGAGCAAGGCCTTCGCGGTACGCGCCACTAGGCGCTGCCGAGACCACAAGCCGGGAGAGATCAAGACGTTAATCAGCCCAGTTTCATCCTCCATGCCAAGAAAGGTCACCCCGCTCGCGGTCTGCGGACGCTGTCGATGCGTCACCACGCCTGCCACCCGAATCCTCCTCCCATCTTCCACTTGGAGCAGCTGGTTCGCTGTTGTAACTCCCTGCTGCGCCAGCGCTGACCGCACTATCGACATAGGCTGCGTATCGGGCGTTACTCCGGTGGTTGCGATATCCGCCACCAGCAGCTCAAAGGCATTCATTCCCGGCAGTGCCGGGGCCGAAATCGCCGAGAGCCCGGGCAGCATGCCCTCTTTTTCCGTCGCAGCCACGCCCGCCTCCCATAATGCCTGCCGACGATCCACACCAAAGCAATCCAGGGCACCGGCTTTGGCTAGGGATTCCATGTGAGAAACACTCAAGTGTGCGCGGCGGGAGAGGTCCGCAATCGAGCTCAGGGGAGCCTGGTTCCGGGCGTCGATAATGCGCTGCGCAGCCTCCGCACCCAGCCCGCGCACCAGATTCAAACCAAGCCGGATCGCGCCCTGTGGACAGTCTGCCTCAACCCCAGATTCCGCGACTGAGACCGGCAGGATGCGCACACCATGGCGGCGTGCATCCTGAATCAGAGACTGTGGCGAGTAAAACCCCATTGGTTGGGCACGCAACAGCCCCACACAGAATTCTGCTGGGTAGTAATACTTGAACCAAGCCGAAAAGAATACGAGGCTGGCAAAGGATTGGGAGTGCGATTCTGGGAAACCGTAGGCGGCGAAGGCCACCATCTTGTTCCACAAGTTGTCTGCTATCTCACCCACGATGCCATTGTTTTCCCGCAGCCCCGTGAAGAATCGCTCCTTGAGGGCCGCCATTTTCGCCGGAGAGCGTTTCGAGCCCATCGCACGGCGCAGGGCATCTGCTTCCGCCCCGGAAAACCCGGCGGCATCCCGCGCCATCTGCATGAGCTGCTCCTGAAAAAGCGGTATCCCCAGCGTTTTGCGCAGGGCGGGCTCCAGGCAGGGATGGTCGAAGCTAACCGGATCCTGACCGTTACGCCTGCGAATGTACGGGTGCACCGAACCGCCCTGGATCGGGCCGGGACGAATCAGGGCAACCTCCACCACGAGATCAAAGAAGTTACGGGGTTTGAGCCGAGGCAGCGTAGACAATTGCGCGCGCGATTCCACCTGGAACACGCCCACAGCATCCGCACGAGAGAGCATCTCATAGATGTTGGTATCGGTGAGGTCCAGCTCCCAAAGTCGCACCTGCTGCCCGCGATGTTCCTGCACCAAATCCATCATGTGATGCAGCGCCTCGAGCATGCCCAACCCCAGCAGATCAAATTTCACCAGCCCCGCGGAAGCGCAGTCATCCTTATCCCACTGCACGACCGAGCGGCCTGCCATGCGTGCCCATTCTACTGGCACGACATCTGCGATTGGTCGATCGCAGATCACCATTCCTCCAGAGTGAATGCCCAAGTGTCGTGGTTGCCCTTTAAAGCGGGCTGCCAACTCGAGTACGCGCTCCGGAGGTTCCGCGCTTCCCCGCGACCAGGCATCACAACTGCCCTGTGGGTATCCGAGGGCCCTGCCCGCATCACGGATCGCCCCCTTCGTGCGGTAGGTGATCACGTTTGCCACCTGAGCAGCGTTATCGCGCCCATACTTGTCATAGACATACTGGATTACTTCCTCGCGCCGACCGGATTCGATATCAATATCGATGTCTGGCGGCCCATCGCGATCCGGGGAAAGAAAGCGCTCAAAGAGCAAACCCGCCTGGATCGGCTCTACTGCGGTAATACCGAGGGCGAAGCACACAGCAGAGTTCGCAGCCGAACCGCGGCCCTGGCACAAGATATTGGCACCTCGGCAAAAATCCACCAGGTCCATAACAATGAGGAAATAGCCGGGGAAGTCCAGCTGCTCGATTACTGACAGCTCATAATCGATCTGCTGCTGGGCCCGATGCCGCACCTCCGCAGAACGCCCTGCATAGCGCTCGACATAGCGCTCCTTGATGATCTGCTGCAGCCAACTCATTTCAGAATGCCCGGGAGGAACATCCCAGTGCGGCAGGTTCGGGGCAATAAGGTCCAGCGTGAAGGCGCATTCAGCAGCGAGCACCACAGTGTGCTCGATCAGATCATGCGCATCCGGTAGCGCTTTCTTCAGCGAATCGGCGCTCCGCAGCCAGGTGCCTCCCATTGGATGCAACTGTGGTTCGGCGCTTCCCAGATCAAGACGCAAGTTCAGGGCGTTCTTGGCTGCAGCTAAACGCGCATCGGGAGCTGTTGCGGCGTTCGGGACACAAGAAACGATTCCCGGTAGTCCCCAGTCCGCTTGCATCTCACGCAGCTCAGCGAGCCGGTCTGCGTCTTCCGGAATCAACTGCACCTGATGCTCCAGCACAATGTTTTCAGCTCCGAATACCGCTAGTAAGCGTTCAATCGCCGGAAACCACCGGTGATCTACCAGAATCACCCAATGTGCAGCATGTACTCCCAGTTCCTCAAGCATCGGATAATGGGTGTCTTCTTTAGTTCCGCCAGCCATTCGTGCCATCGAAATAACCCGGGATAGTCGACGGTAGCCCTCGGGGGTGCGGGCGAGCACTGTGAGCGGGGCGTCGATAAGCGATAGCTCGGCACCAAAAACTGTTTCAATCCCAGCCGTGGCGGCAGCTTCAGCGAACTTCACGGCCCCATAGAAGCCGTCTCGATCCAACACTCCTAACGCGGGCATGCCTAGCTCCGCTGCCTTAGCAACGAGGTCTGTCGGTTCTGAGGCGCCGACCAAAAAGTTGTATGAGCTATGTGCGTGCAACTCGGCGAAGCAATTTCGTACAGGCGTTGCAATATTCTCCGCAGCAGGCGTTTCCAGATGCAGCACAGATACCGGTGTTTCCACCCGACGGCCGCTGAGGATTCTTTCCAACTTAGACCAGCTCAGCGGGCGCCCATTGAAGCCAACCGGACCGCCATTCCATTCCACGGCATCAGAGTAGCTAAATTAGAACACATGTTCCACCCCAAAGCTCAAGCCTGGCATTTTTGTGATTAGGATCACTTTTTAACCATACTCGCTGCTCAAGGCAGGCAATCCACTCAAGGACAGACCAAGCTTTCTAGACCAAGCTGTACATCTAAGGGGCGCATTGCTAGGGTTTTGAACAGCAATATAGAAAGCTCTGTCTAGAAAAGGATCATGTCATGAAATTCCGTCGCACCGCAGCCCTCGGGCTGGCCACCATCCTCGCCGCTACCTCCCTCACCGCCTGTGGCCGGGGAGCTTCCGACGAAAACACTATTAAGATCGGCACCACCGAATCAGATATGGGCTACTGGCAGGTATTCGAAGACGAGGCTGAGAAGGCCGGAATTGAATTAGACACCACCCAGTTCGCCGATTACAGCACTCCAAACCGCGCGCTCTCCGAAGGCGAAATCGATGTGAATCTCTTCCAGCATCTGAAGTTCCTCTCCGAATACAATACCGGCGCGAATGACACCCTAGTGCCGATCGGTTCCACTCAGATCGTGCCACTGGCACTGTACTGGAAGGATCACAGCAGCCTCGACGGTATCGAGGGGCAGGAAGTTGCTCTTCCCAACGATCCCTCCAACCAGGGGCGCGCAATCAACGTCCTGGTACAGGCGGGATTAGTAAAGCTCAAGCAGGAAGGACTGGTCACTCCGACCCCAGCAGATGTTGATGAAGCTGCCTCCAAGGTCAAGATCACCCCGATCGACTCCGCACAGACCCCTGCGGTCTACGGTGAAGGCAAGCCAGCCGTAATCAACAACACCTTCCTAGAGCGCGCAGGCATCGACCCTACCCTCGCAGTGTTCAAGGACGATCCGAACTCGACCGAGGCTGAGCCATACATCAACGCCCTGGTGGTTCGCGCAGAGGATGTAAATAATGAGAAGATCGCTAAGCTCGTCGATGTTTACCACACCCCAGCTGTCCAAGAGGCCCTCGCAAAGGACTCCCAGGGCACTTCGGTAGCGGTCAAGCGCCCCCAGGAAGAGCTCAAGGCTATCCTGGATCGACTGCAGGCTTCCTCCAAATAACTCCCAAGGATCAATACCCAGTGTCTAACGCTACGCGCCCCGGAACTCGCATCCAGTTCCGGGATATCACCAAAGTCTTCCGCACAGATAAGAAGACCCTGCACGCCATCGACGGCGTCACCTTGACCGTCGAGCCTGGCGAGATCATCGGCATCATCGGCTACTCCGGCGCGGGTAAATCCACGCTGGTGCGGCTGATCAACGGTCTCGAAACCGCGACCAGTGGTGAGCTGCTTCTCGACGACCTGAACATCGTCGGCATGCCCGAAAAGAAGCTCCGCGCCACCCGCCGCGATATCGGAATGATCTTCCAGCAGTTCAACCTGTTTTCTTCTCGCACCGCCGCCGGCAACGTGGCCTACCCGCTCGAGCTGGCCGGTATGCCCAAGGCCGAACGGGACAAGCGCGTAGCGGAACTGCTGGACTTTGTCGGACTGGGCGACAAAGCCAAGCACTACCCCGAGCAGCTTTCAGGTGGGCAAAAGCAGCGTGTGGGCATCGCCCGCGCACTGGCAACCCAACCTAAGCTGCTGCTAGCGGACGAAGCTACCTCGGCGCTCGACCCGGAAACCACACACGACGTACTCGAACTACTGCGTCGAGTGAACAAGGAATTCGGTATCACCATCGTGGTGATTACTCACGAAATGGATGTAGTCCGCTCCATCGGAGACAAAGTCGCCGTCATGGAGTCCGGCAAGGTGGTTGAGTACGGCACTGTCCATGAGGTGTTCTCCAATCCGCAGACCCCCGTAGCTCAGCGCTTCGTGGCTACTTCCCTGCGCAATACCCCAGACCTAGTGGAAGCCGACGAGCTCCTCCGGCGCCCGGGGCGAATCTTCACGATCAACCTCACTGAGGAGACTGGCTTTTTCGCCGCGTCGGCGGACGCGACCAAGGCCGGCGTCAACATCAATATCGTGCACGGTGGCATCACCACCCTGCAGCACCATTCCTTCGGAAAGGTCACCGTACAGCTCACCGGACCCGAAGACGCTGTTGAGCGCTTCTACCAGTCCGTATCCGCCAACGCAGAGGTCGAGGAGATCAAGCGATGACCGAAACTATCCTCGCAGCAAACTGGGATCGCCTCGGCGACCAATTCGTAGAATCCATCTGGGACACCCTCTACATGGTGTCGATCACGATGGTCGTCGGCGGCCTTTTGGGACTTGCCTTGGGCATCTTGCTGTACACCACTCGCTCCGGCAGCATCCTGCACAATAAGGGGCTGTACACGGTGCTGAACATTCTGGTGAACTTTGTCCGGCCGATCCCCTTCATCATCCTCATCGCTTTCATCGGCCCAGTGACCAAAGCGATGATCGGTTCGACCATCGGCATCGATGCCGCTGTGTTTGTCATGTCAGTTGCGGCTACCTTCGGCGTGGCCCGAATCGTCGAGCAGAACCTCGTGGCTATCGACCCAGGTGTAATTGAAGCCGCGCGGGCAATGGGCGCGTCCCCTTGGCGCATCATCCGCACTGTGATCATCCCGGAGGCGCTCGGCCCGTTGATCCTCGGCTATACCTTCATCTTCATCGCGGTAGTAGATATGTCCGCGATGGCCGGTTACATCGGTGGCGGCGGCTTGGGCGACTTCGCGATTGTGTACGGCTACCGCTCCTATGACCCAGAGGTCACCTTGGCAGCAACCGCAGTGATCATCGTGATCGTCCAGATCGCCCAGCTCCTCGGCAACTGGTTGTCCAAGAAGATCATGCGTCGCTAGTCTAAGTCCCGCAGTAGGTCACGTACCCCGAAGCGGCCGCTTGGTAGTCCTGCTCAGGCTTGGTGAATGGATCAGAAAGCACTTCCTGCAGCGCCAAATATGGCGCAAGGTCACCGGCTAGGGCAGCGTCTAGCGCGCGCTGCACTACCTCATTACGCGGGATGACCTGCGGGTTTTTCCCAGGCATCGTAGCGTGGGCCAGGGTGTGATCCGGCTGTTCAAGAGCGAGTCGCTCAAACCACTTGTTGATCTCGCTGGGATCCGACGTACCCAGCTTCTCCGCCCACACCTCCAACAATGCGGCGCGGAAGGCTGGCTCAAAGTCGATCTCTTCCTCCAGACACTCCGCCAGGCGCATTAGGTTCCACTGCATCATCGCGGGCTGACGCCCATAGGCATAACGCTTACCGACGTCAATAGAGCTAAAGCACGCCCCCGGGTCGTGTGCATCTAGGAATGCGCAGGGCCCAAAATCGAGGGTTTCCCCAGATATGCTGCAGTTGTCGGTATTCATCACCCCATGGACGAACCCGATGCCCATCCACTGGGCTACCGTCTGCGCTTGCCGGGAGACCACAGCGCTGAGTCCACCTGGGAACCGCTCCCACGCATAGGAACTCAAACGTTCCAACAGTTCCGGGCTGCCATTGCGTCGCACTAACTCAAAGCTGCCTACTCGCACATGTGATTTGGCTACCCGTACGCACACCCCAGCCGGGGTGACTAACTGCCGCTGGATTTTTCTGCCTGTGCTCAGGACGGCAAGGCCACGCGTACTAGCAACGCCCACTGAGTGCAGGTACTCAGAGATGAGGTATTCGCGGAGCATTGCGTCGAGAGGTCCGCGGCCATCCCCGCGGCGGGAGAATTGGGTCCGCCCCGTCCCCTTGGCCTGCACCTCGCGTCCGGAGAATTCCCCGAGGAGGATAGCGCGGCCGTCGCCAAGCAGCGGCGAATACTGCCCAAACTGGTGACCGGCGTAAGCCAGTGCCCACCCGCCGTCGTGTCCGAGTAGGAAGTCAATCCCCTCGTCCGAACGCAGCCAATCGGGGTCCAATCCGAGTTCTACAGCTAGTGGCTCATTCAGCAACAGCAGTTCTGGTGCAGGCGCATCCTCACCTCGTGCTGGGTAAGCGAGCTCCGGGAGTGCGGCTGCGAAGGAAGATTCAGGAACCATGGTGCCCCAGTATAGGGCCAGCGTGAGCCAGCGAACTGATCTACAGTCAAATCATGTACAAGGTGTTCTTGCGATTGTTGCTCGGCGCACTTGCCATGACTGTTGTCGGTCTGCTCATGGCGTTTTTCCTGGTGGATACCACCGGGTTCGCGATAGCAATGCTGATGGTCGTCTTTGGGTTTCCCCTCACCATCATGTTCGGCGTCTTCACTCTGATCGCTTTTCTGCTCCCCCGCAATGTAGCGAAGAATTGGACAGACGGAAAGGTCGGCGTGGGGCGGGTCCGCGATTATCACCACATGTACCGTGTGAACAACCGTCACGTCTATCGGATCAACATGCAGGTCGAAGGCGAGGACGGTGCGATCTTTGCGGGGTCGCTGAAGTCCACCGTCGGCAGTCGACGACTATCAAAATTGACGCCCAACACCATGATTCCGGTGATTTACCAGGCATCCAAACCAGAAAAGCTGTATGTTCCACACGGCCCGCTCCAGCACCGCGCCCAGCTGTTTTATGACTATGCCTGCCAACGTGAAGGCATCCTCGATCAGCAGACACTCAACGCGCAATATTGGGGCAACGAAGCTCGGGCCATCATCGCGGATATGCAGCAAACAGGCCGCAAGCATGAGGATGCCCTGGAATGGAACTTGAGCCTCAACGTGACCACCCCAACAGGTCAGCAGTTTCCGGCCAGCGCACGCCTGTACCTTACTGAGGAGAAGTACTTACAGCTACGCAATGCCAGCTATGTAGAGGTCAAGTATCTCCCGGCCGACCCATCGGTGGTCGCGGTGCGCATCCCTAAGGAAGTGCGACGATGATCCGTCTCCTCATCACTAGGACGCTGCAGCTATTCATCATCGTCATCATGTTCCTTGTGCTGAAGTCGCACTGGGAAGATCGCGCAATTCAATCCACCGAGGATCTCATCATCGGCGGTGTCGTCTTCTTAGTAATCGGATGTGCAGCCCTTGCCTTCGTTTCCAAAAAGATGGCGCCCAAGGATGTAGCGGCACGCTGGCGTGAGGGGCGCGTTGGCGTGGGCACTGTGCAGTCCTTTTCCCGCAGTGGCCTGCGCAAAGGAGTGCGCGCTTATCAGATTAAAATGGATGTGGAGAGCGAAGACGGCGCTCGGTTCCAGGGAAGCATGGTTGCGGCCGTCGGCAGGCGTCGCCTGGGCTCAGTGGTTCCCGGCGCTCAGTTTCCGGTGATCTTCCAACCTAAAAAGCCAGCAGCGCTCTATGTCCCGCATGGTCCGTTCCGTGAGCGAGCACAGCTGTTCTTTGACTTTGTCTGCCTGCGTGATGGATTCCTGGATCAAGCAACCTTCGATGCGATGTACCACGGTGCACCGGCACGAGCGACCATCATCCAGCATTCGGTCACTGGCCGAACCATTCCCGGCAAGCACGAAGTTCAGCTGAAGCTCACGGTGTTTACTCCACACGGGGAGAGCTTTCCCAGCACTGCAACCTTGTTTGTAGATAGCTATGAAAAGGCTTCCCTTGTGCAAGCCAACTATGTGGAAGCACGTTATCTCCCACACTGGCGCGAGAAGGTTGCGGTACAGATTCCGCGGCTTCCGCAGGAGCTGCGCTGACCCAGGCTACTGGACTAGGGTACTGGGGTAGGAAGAGATTAAGGACGCGAGAAAAGTGACTGACTTTCAAACGTGGCTCAGACAAAACCAGCTAGATCAAGCGCTCGCCAATGGCACCTTGTTCCAGCAGACCGGCAGCTTTAACGACGGCTGGACGGACATCGTCGGAAACGAACTGCGGATGCGCGGTTGGAGTGGCTCTTCTACAGGCGGCAGCAGCTCGAACAACAACAATAACAATAATAACAACAATAATAACAATGGCTGACCTGCAATTATTCCATCAAGCCATCAAGCTGACCTTCGTCCCAAACCAGTACTGCAACCTGGGATGCTCCTATTGCTATCTTGGGGATCTCACCGAAAACCGCGACACCTACGATGATGTGGTTTCCCAGTTCCACTTGATTGCTGGCCACCTTGAACACCAGGGCATCCTCATTGATGCGCTTCTCCTCCACGGCGCCGAGATCTCATTACTCCCCCAGCCAGTACTCCGCGAGCTCTTCCAGGCCTACTTCGACTACCGCGAGCGCTACCGCAGCGA
This sequence comes from Corynebacterium sp. H127, assembly GCF_037482665.1. Classification (NCBI taxonomy): domain Bacteria; kingdom Bacillati; phylum Actinomycetota; class Actinomycetes; order Mycobacteriales; family Corynebacteriaceae; genus Corynebacterium; species Corynebacterium sp. H127. The sequence goes on along the minus strand of NZ_JBBHKY010000005.1, from coordinate 27,719 downwards.
GCTGAAGGCGCTGGGTAGCCGCACGCTCAGCCCAATCCACATCAAGACAAACCTGTACAACTTTCATGTGCTCCGGCCACTGTACGAGGAGTTCCGTGTCTCCATCTCTGGAAGCTTTGACCTCCCCTTCTCGCTGCATCATGAGCTACGCACCACTAAGCAAGGCAAGTCCACGCTCCAACGCACTCGAGACAATGTGCTGCTTCTGAAGGACTACCCTTACGCCAAGGGGATCAGCTGCGTCGTCGGAAAGGAGCATCTCCGACGGATCGCCGAGTTCATCGCAGACATTGAGTGGCTGGATGAACATGGTTTCGACATGTGCACCGACTTCTACATCATGTTCGCTTATGACAGCGCCAACTCCAGCTACGTCTCCCAGCTCGACCAGGAAGAAATGGTCGCTTTCCTGCGCGCGCTGCAAGAGCACTTCCACGGCACCAAGTTCGAGCGCGCCATCTACTACGAATGGTTCAAAGAATTTACCCACGGCTACTGCACGAACCAGATCAACTGCGGTGAAAACAACTTCCTGGTCCAGAAAGACGGCGATGTCTACCCGTGCCATCGTGGCCAGGCAGAACCCGCACTCAAGTTCGGCAACATGGTCCAGTTGGGTATGCCGGAGCTTATCGACGCCGGTTCCCGCACCATCGCACAATACGAAGCCAACAACGAACCCCTCTCCCAAGAATGCCGCGCCTGCCCCTGGTTCTATCTCTGCTTCGCCGGCTGCCCCATCGAACGCAACAACACCCGCGGCTCGCGCGCCTATACCTGCTCGCTACAGAAGGAGCTCTATAAGGCGCAGCCGAAACGCTTCCCGCCCAAGCCAGCGGAGAGTCGCCGCCTCGTCGATGCCTTCATCCGGCAAAATCAGCCACACATTTACGACGACCTCACCGTGCCGCGTCTGATGAACTTCAACCCCGAGCTGCTTGACCCGGTTAATGCACTGCCAAACCTTATTTCCCGCGATCCAACACTGCAGGAAATGTACCGCCTTGGCGCCATCAAACTAGTGGTCAATGGCCAGGCAACTGATTTGTTCTCCAGCCACCTCTACGGGCGGATGACTCAGGTGACGCTGCGGCCAGATGATGCGGTTTTCATCGCCGTCGATAAGGCGTATTGGCAGGTGAACGGTGGCGGTGACGCATCGAACGCAGTCAAGGTGCAGCTACTCTCCGATGCGCCAGTGGTGTACGGCGATGAGCAGCGCACCAAGATGAGCCACGTGGCCACACTGGATGCCTACCCGGCGCAGCTGCAAGAGCTAGCCGACGCCTGGCTACTTGACCTCACACCGTTCTTAGTTCTCCACGCCCCGGGCTTCCTGCCTGACTTTGGCAACCTGATCTCGGTGACCACGCTGCGCGCTAGGGAATATCACTACTCCAAGCACGCGAAGAATGCGTTTTACCACATGGAGACCATTAACCTGCCATTCCCAGAATTCCGATTCTCCTGGAAAGCATAATCAGAAATCTTCCCCGCCAAACAGCGCAATACCACCGCATACATGGGCCGTTAGCGCAGGTTGACGGGGAAAATTTCGTCCGATATTTTGTGGCACAAAGTTAACCTGCACGCTACGTCTGGGCGCTAAGGTCAAGCTATGCGGAAACTTCTTAAAGTCCTCGGTGCTTTGGTCCTCGTTGTGGTCTTGGTGGTTGCCACCATCGCCGGCATCAACGCCTATAACACCAAGCGCTACGCGGTCCCGGGCAGCACCGACCTGCAAGATAAGTCCACCTACGAAATCAATGCCCAGGTCAAGAGCATCGAGGGCGACTACCTCAACGGTTTCCACTTCACCCCGAGTGAACGCAAGCACCGCGGCACCGTCGTGGTGTTCGGCGGCTCGGAGGGGTCTCCAAGCTATCAGCAGGCAAAGGCCATCTCTGAGCAGGGCTACGAGGTGCTGTCCTTGTTCTTCTTCGGCCAACCAAACCAGCAAGAGTCACTCGCGGAGGTGCCGTTGGAATTCTTCGACGAAGTGACCAAGTATCTCGATTCCGGGGTTCCTGACCCGCAGCCAGTAACAGTAATCGGTTCTTCTAAAGGTGCGGAGCTCACCGCAAATCTGGCCGCCCGCGGCGCACGGATGGACAATATCGTGCTGTACACCCCATCCGAATACACCTATCAAGGACTTAGCTTCGGCCGCGAGGAACATTCTTCTTTCACCAAAGATGGCCAGCCCGTGCCCTACCTCTCTTTCCGAGACGCAGAGCCAAAGGCCAGCTCAAAGATGTTCTTTGACATGATGCTCGGCCTTCCCACTGCGTACCGAGCCACCTACGAGTCAATGCCGGAGCGCGCCGCCAATGCCGAAGATGCCCGGATCCCGATCGCGAATTTCCAGGGCAAGGGTCTCCTCTTCGCCGGCGAGCAAGATGCGATGTGGCAGGGAGACGTTGCCGCCCGCGGACTCGCGGAACGCAACCCGAATCTGGAAGCACACGTCTACCCGAACGCCGGCCACATATTTTCCGAGGACATCACCACCTTCGGCCGCTCCTGGGAGAAAATGCTCGGCGGCACCGTGGAGGGCAATCGTACGGCCAAGCAGGAATCGGACAAGGTACTGCTAGCAAAGCTCGCGGAATGGCACGGCTAACGCGTCGCTTGTTCCAGCAGGTACGCCACGTGTTCGTAGCCGAGCCCAGTCTTCTGTTCCAGCCCCATTTCGCAGGTACGGTTCGCGGACACGAAAGAATCGATATGTCCGTCCTGCTCTGCTAGCGCTAGCCCAGCACGCTCATCTGCGGTAGCCGATTCGAGCAGTTCTGGGTGCAGCAAACCACGGTCTCCTGCGGTACCGCAACAAGTAGCACCGAGTGGGATGAACGCATCGCTGGCGGCAAAGGAAGCAACTGCCATCAGTGGCGTGACCAGGTCTAGGTGTTGTATGGAACAGTTCGGGTGTACGGCTACGCGCCCGGCAGGATTGCTCACTGTCAACTCAGGTAGCAGCGCGGCTGCCCAGGCGACGGCATCCAAAATCTGGATCTGCTGCCAGCGGGCGAGCTGTTCTTCCGACAGTTCAGCTGGGACATCATGCACCATTCCGTGTGTACAGGATGATGCATCCACAATGATGGGCAGCGTGCCGGATTCTGACCATGTCCACAGGTCTTCTAGCAGCTGTACCGCCATATAGTGCTTGGCATCGCGGAAGCCTTTGGAGCTAAACGGTGTACCGCAGCATGTGCCGGCAACATTGTCCGGGATGTGCAGCGGCTTGCCTGCCCGCGCCGAAAGCGCGACCAGCGTCTCCGGCAGTGAAGGCCCGGATCCGCTACGACCAAACATGCGGTTAATGCACGCCGGGAAGTAGATCGCAGCCGCTCCACTGCGGGTAGTGCTCGGCAGTGCGGCAGAGGCCGGAGGCAGGCCGTCCTTGGCAGAGGGTACGAGGTCTTCTGAGACTACGCTGCGCACTATCCCGGTGAGGGCTCCCAGCACGTTTGCTCCAAGCTCCGGACCCAGTACTTTCTGCACTGCTCCGGCGGCGCTCAAACCGCCACGGGCAGCTTTTTCTACCGCTGCCCAGTTCTTGGCCAATCCGAGTGCGACTTTGTTCGCTTGGGCAGTTTGCTGCGTCGCCCGGAATGTTTTCATCAGCGCCCCAGTGTCAATGGAGATCGGGCAGGAGATGGCGCAGGTGCCGTCCGCTGCACACATATCGATGGCGTCGTAGCCATAGTCGTCGAAAAGCGCGGCAAGCAGGGCGGAACCTGCGGGCTGGCGAGCCATTTCGCGGCGCAGCACGATGCGCTGGCGCGGGGTGACGGTGGCGTTACGCGATGGGCACACGGGTTCACAGAAACCACATTCCACGCAGTGCGTCGCCTCGGCTTCAATGCGCGGGTAGGACTTGAAGTTTTTGAGGTGAATGTCCTGGTCGCGCGTGAGCTTGACGTTGGGAGCGAGGAGCCCGTCTGGGTCCAGGAGCTTCTTGACCTGCCACATCATTTCAAAGGCGGTGCTGCCCCATTCGCGTTCCACATGGGCGGCCATCGCGAAGCCGGTACCGTGTTCGGCCTTGAGGGAACCGTCGTAGCTGTCAAGGACCAATTCGGCCAGCTCGTCGATGAAGATTTCATAGGCCTGCACTTCAGTAGGGTTGTCAAAGGCTGGCGTCATGAAGAAGTGCAGGTTACCGAATGCCGCATGCCCCATCACCATCTCCGGGTAACCGTGTTTGCGCAGCAATGCCATGAGATCCTTGGCGGCCTCGCCGACCTGGGCGGGCGGGAAGCACACGTCCTCGGTGATGAGTGCGGTTCCTTCTTTGCGCTGCTTGCCGAAGAGGGCATACAAGCCGCCACGGATTTGCCAGGCCAGATCGATGTCCCGTTGATCCCGCATGAAGTCCAGCGGAGCGGTCAGAGGCGCACCTGCGAGCACAGCCTCGGCGGCGGCGATCTTGGCCTGCAAGTCCGCCTCATCTAGGCCGGCGATTTCCAGCAACAGCGCAGAAGCATCGTCATCGAGTTCTGACCATTCGGCCGCCGCGCCCTTGAAGTTACCGACGGATTCCCGCAGTACCGGGCTGACTAGGATTTCACAGGCGGCAGCACCGGCCGCCATGAGCTTAGGTACGTACTCCGCGGCGGAAGCCAGTGTTGGCAGCATCACCCAGGTCACTGCCTTTTCTGTTGGCAATGGCAAGGTGCGCAGGTCCGCATCCGCGATGAATCCGAGCGTGCCTTCCGATCCGACCATGAGACGACGCAGGATACCGACCGGGGTATCGGCATCAAGGAAAGCATCAAGGCGAATGCCGTTGGTATTGCGGATTGAAAACTTGCGACGCAGCCGCGCCACGAGGGCTTCATCGGCAAGCAACCGCGCACGAATATCCAGCAGACCGCGCACCAACTCCGGTTCCGCAGCGGCCAGGCGCTCCTCGGCATCTGCCGCACGCGTATCGACGACCGTTCCCGACGGCAACACGATCGTGGCATCTTCGATCGAATGATAAGAATCCTCCGCGACAGTGCATCGCATTCCGCCCGAGTTATTGGCCAGGATGCCGCCGATGGTTGCCACCACCGCAGATGCTGGATCTGGAGCAAAGCGGCGCCCTGTGCGCGCGAGCACAGCATTGAGCGCGGACAGGGTTTCGCCGGGACGAACGTGCACGGTTTCGCCTCGAACTTCAATGCCCCGGAAATTGCTCCGGACGTCCACGAGGATGTCGTCGCACTGCGCCTGACCGTTCAGGGAGGACCCACCGGAGCGAAAAGTTAGGTGGCGGCCGTTCTCACGGCAGTACGCGAGCAGCCGCTGCATGTCCGCGATGTCCCGTGGCGAGACCACAACCTGCGGGAAGAGGCGATAGTGGCCGGCATCCGAGGCGTAGCGCACCAGGTCAAGGGCCCGGGAATGGACCTGTTCCTGCCCTAGCAGCGCCACCAGATCTTGCTTTAGCTTTTCCGGGGTACCCGCTGCCAGTTCCTCGGGAAAATGATCCGGAAAACCCTCCGCACTCCCCGCAGGCTTAGCGATTTTAGAGGTATCAAGTGTGAGGAGTTTAGCCATAAGCCGAGTATAAAACGTGTGCTAGTGCAATCGTGGCACTATTGCTCGTATTTTCCAGGCTTTACCTGCTTTCGGGGCATCCCCACACGAGGAGATCACGCCCTCGACTGGACGCTGCTCTAGCACGACCTCCCATTGCCGGCCATCATTGTGGCTGACCACGTCACCACTGACCACAAGTGCACCGAGTCGCACAACTTCGCCGTGTTCCACCAAGCGGGTAGCTACCGCCAGTTCGGCGGCTTGTTCCGCAGCCGGATAGCAGCTCCGCCCGCGATTGCCGGCGAGGAACAGCTCGCCGCGTTGAAAGTGGCGCACCATGTCTGCGGCCGCGTTTTCCCCTAGGTGCCCGAAGGAGTAACCCCAGGGCAGCACGATAATCGAGGGGGCAAAGCGGTGTCCTTTGGTATGCGAGGATTCCCAGACAACATCACCGCCGAATTCGCTTTCAAGTGCAGCTGCCAGCGGGCGCCCTTTGACAGCGCAGCACATATCTCTTTTGCCATGCGTACACACCAGCACCACTGGATGGGGCACGCGTTCGCCCCCGGAAGTCCCCGGCGCGCTGATATCTAGGTTAAGTAGTTCCGCCACACTATTGACGTGCAGTTTTTCTACTATCCCGTGCTCCACAAACGCGATAAAAACGGTGTGCCCTGCACGCTGCTGCCCCTCTCGTCCGGGTTTACGGATCAGCTGCAGGCTAGCGCCGAACTGCTTGAGGTATGCAGCGAGGCGCGCCGTCGTCTCGGAGTCGAAGGCATCGCCGTCCATGATGTCCCGACCCCAGCCGTGCAGGTGCTCAAAGGCTACAAAGATGGTTCCGGTCTTTGCTGTACCGGGTAGCGGCTCGACGCGATTGTCGGAGCACAGTACGGGGGCCAGTTCGGTGGTCATACTCCCACACTAGCGATGTGAAACAAGGTTAGCCTAACTGTTGCTGATGGGGCGGTTGTTATTAATGTTCTGCAACGATTTTCAAATCTGGCTTCATTTCTCCCGCGACTCTAGCTACGGTAAAAGCATGAATGCCCTCACCCGTGTCGTCCGCAGTTCCTCGGTTGTTGCCATCCTCGGCCTCGCCGCTGGCCTTGTTGCCTGTGGCTCCAATCAGACATCTTCGGGTGGGCCCACCCAAATCCAGCAACAATCGCTGAGCGCGGACGGAAGCAACAGCGCCTCCGCAATCCAACCACTCGGGGATACCAACTCCACGATGAAGACGCAGCGCGCCGAAGCACCCGCGAAGCTGGTACCCACTGCGATGCGCGCCGGAGCACACCAGAATTTTGATCGCGTGGTCATCGAGCTCGCCGGCGAGGGCACACCTGGCTGGCATGTTGACTACACCACCACCCCACAGCAGCAAGCTAGCGGGCTCGATCTAAAGGTCAGCGGTGACTCTTTCCTTAACGTCAACATTGACGGCACCACTTACCCATTCGAGGTAGGCATCCCAGACCCTGAGCTCACCCCCGTTAAAGGCGAAGGCCCCGCCGTGGTCGAAGTGGTATCCGGTGGAACTTTTGAAGGCCGCTCCCAGTTCGTCATCGGACTCAAAGGCGATCGGCGTCCCTATTCTGTAGCTTTCCTGGAAGACCCCAAACGCTTGGTCATCGACTTTGAGCAAAGCTAGTCATAGCTAGCTTCTATCCGCCACCGCCCCGCCAACCACACCAGCAAGAAGGCGCGCTGGGCGCCTGCTTGATCTACCACCAATTGGAGTCGGGCATATTTTTGCGCGGCGTCAGGCTCCCACCACCGGTCGTCGATAGGCCAAGGCCCCGCCCATCCCAGCACGGCACACCGCCGCGCGCCCTGCACCGCCCAGACCGGATCCCCGCTGAGGACCGCGTCCGCCCTAACAAAAACCGGATCCCCAGCAGCATCCACTAGCTGTATAGCCGAGGCAGGGTGACTGGCGGCGCGCGCCGGGAGCGGTGAGGGCAACGCCCCAAGCCACGGCCCCGCTTGGCGACGCTCCGGAACCTCCTCCCCATAAGGCACCAGCTCCACCTGTTCTGTTGCTCCACGTCCGCCAGTAGCTCGCGGCTGCAATACCGCATCCGTCCCCAGCAAGGACTGCACCCGATTAATCACGCGACGCGCCTGCGCCGCCTTGTCATCGGAGGCTCCCCACAACCCCTGGTCATGAACAGGAACGCTCACCTCAAGCGGCTCGAGCGCCAGCGTAGTAATCTCTGGGATCTGTCTACTCGTGAGCCAGCCGTCGAGCTGCCACCGCACCCGATCCGCTGTCGCCGATTCCGTCAACGGTTCCCGCGTGCGCCACACCCGCGCCAGCTCCGTATCCGCCACCGCGATCACCTTAAGGCGCTGGCAGATCACCCCGGCGCGCTGCAGTTTCCCATGCAAAGTCACCGCTAGTGTGCGTGCAAGGAACGCCGCCTCATCCACACGGGTGATCGGCTCCTCTGGAGTAAGTTCCACTCGCAACTCACTCGTCGGCAGCTCCGGCGCCACCTTACGATCCTCGCGGGCCTGCGCAATACGTTGACAACGCAAGCCCGCCCTGCCAAAGCGCGTCACCACTGCCGATGTTGGCAGCGCAGCCAATTCTCCGAGCACACGTATGCCCAGCGTGCGGAATGCTCGAACAGTATCCGCGTCACAGTGCAGCGCTTCTTCAGCCATGAGTAGAGCCAGTGGCTGATTAGCCAAAAAGGCTTGACTCCCCTCAGGAGCCACCACCGCCCCGATGCGCGCAGCAATCACCGCGGTGGCAATGTCATCTGCCACCCCGACCATGCAATCCACGCCTTTCAGCGCAGCCGCATCCGCCAACAGTTGCACGGCGCGGGCCTCACTGCCGTAGAAGCGGCCAGCAGCACCGGCGTCGATAAGCGCAAGCCCCGGCCGCAAAACCTCGACGCTTGCAGCGACCTCCCCCAGCCCATAAACCACCACCTCAAACTCACGCGCATCCCTATCTTCATCCCATTCAGCGATCGTGAGCTGCGGGAATAATGCCTGAGCCTCCCGCACCCGCATGCCACGTTTCACCCCTTTGCCACGGGCGGAGGCAGTGCAAGCGCGCACCCGATGATCCTGAGTCACTGCCATTACGCCAGCGGCATGCGGGGGCCAATCGGGAAACCATACCGCCATGACCCGCACCTAAACCACCCGAAGCTGCGGCTTCTGCGACACACTGCCCACAGTCAAGCTTTGGGTAGTAACACCAGTTTTCCCGACGATATGCACCGTCATATTCATGCCACGAATCCGCCCTACCCCTGGGCCAATGCCCTGATAGTCACTCACCCGCGCCGTGATGCTGAGCTGTGGCGACGACACTCGCACATTCACTAGCAGCAGGACAGCATGAGACTTTCGCAGTTTGCCCAACAAAGGACGCGCCCGTACCGGAGAAAGTTCCAAAGGCACCTCCGTGCGATAGAGCACCAGATCCATCCCCTCAGTGAGCACGGCTACCGTATTCAGTGGATCGGGCCCCGGATCCGGAACAGCGACAATACGTTCGAGACCGCACTGCAGTTCCGCAAGCAATAACTCCGGCCAGCCAACGATGGCCACAAAGTTATTGTCCGCCACCACTGCCCGAATCAGCTCTACAATAAACGCGGGAGTATCACTGACCTGACACACCATTTGGCGGGCTAGCTGCAGATCCAGCCCCCGCGGCACAGGGAGAACATCCGCCGAGGTCACCTCTGGAGCTGGAGCAGCCCCCACCGCTTCCATCCTCGTTCGAAGCGCGACGATGCGCTCTTGCCGGCTAAGCCCGGAAAGATCCATCCCCACTTCTTTTCGAACGCCTGTTCCCAACACGTGTTCTAGTATTGCGGAATTGTCGGCTCAGTTCAACCGGATTACCAAGGCCCTGCGCCGAATTTGTCACTTGAGCTGGAAAAAATCTAGCTCACAGCAACCCTGCGGAGTGCGAAAAACAGCACAACCTCACGCCAAGTCATAACGCTGCGCCCACCGTGTGAGCGCATAGCGATTCGACTGCTGCGTCTTGCGCAGAATATTCGAGGCGTGAGTCTCCACCGTCTTAATAGAAATGAACAGCTCAGCAGCAATCTCCTTGTAGGTGTAGCCACGAGCAAGCAAGCGAAGCACCTCAAGTTCTCGACGCGTAAGCGCATCTACCAGTTCCGGCTGCTCTGCGGCCTCATCCACCACGCCAGCACCCGCATGGGAGTCCGGGGCAGCAAAGGCATCAAGAACAAAGCCAGCCAGCCGAGGCGAGAATACGGCATCTCCATCGTGGACACGGCGAATGGCGTCGACAAGCTCAGCTCCATTAATGGACTTAGTGACATACCCACGCGCACCAGCCCGAATCACCGAGATCACATCTTCCGCAGCGTCCGAAACAGACAGCGCCAAGTAGCGCGGAGTTGGCGCCCCTGCGATGACAGCCTGCCCACCACCATCGGGCATGTGTACATCAAGCAAAACGACGTCTGGCTTCGTCGCCACAATCCCCGCAATAGCGTCCGCTACCCCACCGGCCTCGCCGACAATATCCACCTGCGCAGAAATCTCCGCACGGACCCCGGCACGGAAAACGGAGTGATCATCGACAAGAAAGACACGAATCATGTCTCCGAGTCTACCGGCATTGTGATGTGGATTTCTGTGCCCTCACCCGGCTCCGTCTTCAGCTCTGCTTTACCGCCCGCGCGCTCCACGCGGCCAAAAATGGAATCGCACAGACCGTGGCGCGAGCCATCCACGTCCTTCGGATCAAAACCAACGCCACGGTCACGCACGAAGATCTCCACGTCACCGAACACCTCGGAATACACATCCACAGTAGATACCTGCGCATGCTTGGCAGCATTTACCATCGCCTCACGTGCAGCCAGCACTGCGGCTTGAGTCGCATCAGTGATAGGGGCATCCCCGACCGTCACCGGAGCGATGCGAATACCAAACATGTCCTCCACCTCACCTGCTGCCAGTTCCAGGGCCTGGGTAACGGTACTAGTAGAGGCGGTTTTGCCGTCGAAAAGCCACTGGCGCAGCTCTCGCTCCTGACCGCGAGCCAAACGCGCCACCTCTTGCTCATCGCCGGCACGCTTCTGGATCAACGCCAGTGTTTGCAGCACCGAATCATGCAGCCGCGAAGCGATCTCTGCCCGCTCAGCCGCAACAGTCTTCTCATCCCGCTCCTCCACTACCCGCTGCCACATCCGCAGCAGGAGCGGCACTGCGAGCACCGCCGCGCCCGCGAACGTAATCAACACCGCGGCAAAGGTAGCCCCGAACACCGCGGGGTCAGCCCAATTCACCGCCACTAGGAACACGCCTGCCAGCACCAAAGAAACACCGGAGATGATAGAGAACGCGTTCTTAGGCTTAGCCAGAGACTCCACGCCCTGGTCATAGGCGCGCCACACCACCAAGGCGCCCACACCAACCACCAAGGCTGGGATCAACGCAGATCCCTCAAAACCGGTGAGCAAAGAAAAACTCAACAAGGCAGCAGCGATACCAACCACCACAAAGCCCATGTTGACGATGCGCGGGGTGGAGGTATTCTCAGGGATCTCCGCTTCCAGCCCCGGCGGAGTCGGCTTGGTCAGCATCCACGTAGCCATGTAGAACAGCAAGCCCATGCCACCGAACAAGGAAGAAACGAGCAGCGCGAGGCGCACAGTCAGCACATCTACGCCCAGATGCACGGCAAGGCCAGACGCCACGCCGCCAACGACGCGGGTCTTCGGCCGATAAAACTTCGGGTACATCATGCGACCAATCATCGCATGACCCTGAGGAAAAGAAATCCGGGTTTCCCCCGATGTTTTCTTTTCCTCGCCACGCCACACTAAGAGTATGAACACACAAGCAATCAATGCCATGTGGGAATCCCGCCCAACACGTATCCCTAGCAGCCAAGGTGGCAACGCTAAGGTCGCAGGTGTCTGCGAAGGTATCGGGGTCCGATACCAGGTCGATCCCACACTCATCCGAATACTCTTCGTAGCGGCCGGTCTAGTTGGCGGTGGCCTCGGAGTCTATCTAGTCGCCTGGCTGATCATGCCTCGCTACTCCATGGAGCTCTCCCCCATTGAAGCGGTACTGAAAAACTCTGGGGAGGAATACCAACACGAGAAAAACACCGGCTGGTGGCTCCTTGCAGCGCTGATAGTCTTCGGTTTTAGTGCTACCAGCGGCAGCGGCGACCTAGTCAGTGGCTCCACACTGGTCTCCCTGGCCCTAGCCTTCGCGGTCTGGTACTACCTGCACTCTAAGCAGCCAGAGACGCCTACCACTCCTTATGCCGACGTGGGACCGGCAGAAGGTTTCCAAACACCCACCCCACCAGCATGGGACCCACTCGGCGCAGTGCCGGCCCTCTGGGATCTACCCGAACCAGGCCCCGCACCAGCACCTGCCCCTAAAAAGAAGTCGCATGGGTGGCTCTGGATTGGTGGTGCCATTGCGGTGCTCGCCCTCGTTACGGCAGTCACCAATACCGATTTCCACACTTCCGCTAGCAACCTCACCTCAGTAGTTAGCAACGAGTCCCAGCTGCAGGACACCTACGAGAACGGCATCGGCAACCTGACCCTCGATCTCTCTGACCTCGCACCACTAACGGAAAACCGCACCGTGCAGGTAGATAGTGGCATCGGCAATGTGGAAATCCGACTTCCCAAGGAAGTACCAACCAAGCTTGAGTGCGAAACCGGTCTCGGGGATTCAAACTGCACCCCAGGACTACACAACGAAGGCCCTGGCAAGGTACTCACCATCAAGATCGACAGCGGTATCGGACAAGTAACGGTGGATTAGAAAACTACCCCGCCCTTTAAGACACTCCAGCAACCAAAAACCGCTTGGGCATTCTGAGAATGACGATGCCCAAGCGGTTTAGTACACCACTGCTAATCCGATAGCTAGCTGATGTTTACTCCCATTCGATGGTTCCTGGAGGCTTAGAGGTGCAATCCAGCACCACGCGGTTAACGTCAGGTACCTCATTGGTGATGCGGGTGGAAATCTTCTCTAGGACGTCGTAAGGCAGGCGGGTCCAGTCTGCGGTCATTGCATCCTCGGAGGACACTGGGCGCAGCACAATTGGGTGGCCGTAGGTGCGGCCATCGCCTTGGACACCAACGGAACGGACGTCGGCAAGCAGCACAACTGGGCACTGCCAAATCTCATTGTCCAACCCAGCCGCGGTGAGCTCGGTGCGTGCAATCAGGTCTGCAGCGCGCAGAGTTTCGAGGCGCTCCTGGGTCACTTCACCGATAATGCGAATGCCAAGGCCAGGCCCTGGGAATGGCTGGCGGTTAACAATCTCCTCCGGCAAGCCGAGCTCACGACCGACGGCACGGACCTCGTCCTTGAACAGTGCGCGCAGCGGCTCGACGAGCTTGAACTCGACGTCATCGGGCAGCCCGCCCACATTGTGGTGAGACTTGATGTTAGCGGTACCCGCACCACCGCCGGACTCAACCACATCCGGGTACAAGGTACCCTGCACCAAGAAGCCAACTTCCTGCCCCTCAAGTACCGAGGCCACGGCGCGCTCGAAGGAGCGGATAAACTCGGCGCCGATAGCCTTGCGCTTCGCCTCTGGATCAGTCAAACCAGCGAGCTTAGCCAAGAAGGCATCCGCCTCATGCACAGTGACGAGGCGGGCGCCGGTCGCTGCCACGAAGTCAGTCTCTACCTGCTCACGCTCGCCAGCGCGCAGCAGACCATGGTCAACAAAAACACAGGTCAGCCGGTCGCCGATTGCGCGCTGCACCAAAGCCGCTGCCACGGCCGAGTCGACGCCACCAGACAGACCACAAATAGCACGGCCTTCTGGGCCGACCTGCTCACGGACAGCCGCAATCAGCTCCTCCGCGATGTTAGCCGCCGTCCAGTTCTGCTCCAGACCAGCGATCTCGGTGAGGAAACGAACCAGCACTTCCTGGCCATGCGGGCTGTGTAGCACCTCTGGGTGGTACTGCACACCAGCCATACGCTTTTCTACACATTCAAACGCTGCCACTGGCGCGCCCGCGGAAGAAGCGGTGACAGTGAAGCCGGCGGGGGCTTCATGCACTGCATCGCCGTGTGACATCCACACTTTGTGGGTTTGCTCGAAGCCCTCATGCAAGAGACCACCGGAGACAGTCATGTCAGTTCGGCCGTATTCACGGTTGCCGGTGTTGGCCACCGTACCGCCCATTGCGTGGGTCATCGTTTGGAAGCCGTAGCAGATGCCAAAGACAGGCAAACCAAGCTCGAAGATAGCTTCGTCGATCTTGGGAGCGCCCTCCTCATAAACGGAGGAAGGCCCACCGGAGAGGACCAAGGCCAGCGGATCTTTGGCCTTAATCTCTTCGATGGTTGCGGTGTGCGGAATGACCTCGGAGTAGATCCGGGCTTCACGCACGCGGCGCGCAATGAGCTGTGCATATTGGGCGCCGAAGTCGACGACAAGTACTGGGCGTTGAGATTGCGGATTCACGCCCCAAAGTCTATCCCACGTGCACGTGTGGGCGCGATTCACCTTCGACGTATTTTCGGCGCAGAATCTCGTGTACCAAAGCGGCGTTCTGTCCGCGCCCCACAAACAAAGCATTAGTGAGAAATCTTTAGCTACAGAGCCAAACAAGATCAGGGCACAAGCTGCCCCAGTATGCAGTGGGTCAGTACCGTGGTAGCGATTCACAATGAAAAAATGCGTTGAGTACCCGAAGCTTTGATTTGCTCCGAGAACTCAACGCATAATATTGCTAGCCCGGTGAACTAGCGCAGTGCCAGCGAGACCTTTTGGAAGCTCTTCAGGTCCGTGTATCCGCACTTGCCCATCGCGCGCTTAAGGCCGCCCACAAAGTTGAGGTGGCCGAAGGCATCCGTGGATGGCCCATGCAGGACAGTCTCCAAGGACGGCAGCGGTTGCTCTTCGAGGTTTTCTGCCGTAACCACACCACGTGGGAAACGCGGATGAGCGGCAACGGCAGGCCAGTAGTAGCCCTGAGCGGCAGCTTCTGCTGCTTGAGCGAGTGGCGCACCCAGCACTACGGCGTCTGCGCCACAGGCGACGGCCTTCACGACGTCGCCGGAAGACTCAATTTCGCCGTCAGCAATGATGTGCACATAACGGCCACCGGTCTCGTCAAGGTAGTCACGTCGAGCAGCTGCTGCATCAGCGATGGCCGTTGCCATTGGGGTCTCAATGCCAAGCGCATAGGCGTTGGTATTGTCTCCGCCACCGACGATGATGCCTGCCGCTCCGGCGCGCATCAGGTGCATAGCCGTGGTGTAGTCGCCTACCCCACCAGCAATGACGGGCACATCAAGGTTGCCGATGAATTCCTTGAGGTTCAGCGGTTCACCGTCTGCCTGCACATGCTCGGCGGAAATCAGCGTGCCCTGAATGATCAACAGTTCAGCGCCGGCTTTGATCACCACTGGGGCGAGAGCGTGTGCCCGCTGTGGGGAAACCCGCACCGCAACGGTGGCACCAGAGGCACGAACCTCAGCGATGCGCTCAGCAAGCAGTTCTTCGTCCAACGGCGCAGCATGCAGCTGCTGCAGCAGCGCGATCGCCTTGGAATTGAGGATGTCAGTAGAAAGCAGTTCTTCGCCTGCGGCCGCTACCACCTGAGCAATAGTGCCGGCGAGGTCGGCATGCCGTCCCCAGAGACCTTCGGCATTGATGACGCCCATGCCGCCCTGCTTGTCCATCTCGATGATGAACTCCGGAGTCGCTAGCGCGTCCGTCGGGTGGGACATGAATGGGATTTGGAACGTGTAGGCATCAATGTTCCAGGTGGTATCCACATCCTTGGAGGAGCGGGTGCGACGCGAAGGGACGATAGAGATGTCATTTAGGCCGTAGGCGCGGCGGGCCTCGCGGCCCATGCCGATTTCAACAATGTCTCGCATTGGGGGTGTTTCCTAGCGCTGGTAGTAGTTAGGTGCTTCGACGGTCATCTGAATGTCATGAGGATGTGACTCGCGGAGGCCAGCGGCCGTGATCTGGACAAAGCGAGCATTCTGTAGGTCTTCAACAGTTGCGGAACCGGTGTAGCCCATGGCAGCGCGGAGGCCACCAACCAACTGGTGCAGGATGGAATCGATGCTGCCGCGGAATGGCACGCGTCCTTCGATGCCTTCTGGTACAAGCTTTTCTTCGCTCTTAACATCAGCCTGGAAGTAGCGGTCCTTGGAATAGGAACGCTTCTCGCCGGTGAGCCCACGTCCTTGCATCGCGCCAAGCGAGCCCATGCCGCGGTACATCTTGTACTGCTTGCCGTTGACCACTGCGATCTCGCCTGGGGATTCAGCAGTGCCCGCGAGCATCGAGCCGAGCATTACAGTGGAAGCGCCGGCTGCCAGTGCCTTGGCGATATCCCCAGAGAACTGCATGCCACCATCGGCGATGATAGGAACGCCCGCTTTCTTAGCGACGACTGCGGCCTCCATAATCGCGGTGATCTGCGGAGCACCCACACCTGCAACAACACGGGTGGTGCAGATGGAGCCTGGGCCGATGCCGACCTTTACTGCGTCTGCGCCAGCCTCAATCATCGCCTGAGCAGCGCCACGGGTGGCTAAGTTGCCGCCAACGATCTGTACTTTGTCTCCGAAACCTTGCTTTACCTTGGACACCATCTCAAGTACGCCACGATTGTGGGCATGCGCGGTGTCTACGATGAGCACGTCAGCGCCGGCGTCGACAAGCGCTCCGGCACGCGACCAGGAATCCGCACCCGTGCCGATACCTGCGCCGACGAGCAGTCGACCGGAGCCGTCTTTGGAGGAGTCCGGGTACATCTCGGTCTTTACAAAGTCCTTGACGGTGATCAGACCGACGAGCTTGCCTTGCTTATCGACGATCGGGAGCTTCTCCACCTTGTTGGTGGACAGCAAGCTCAGTGCTTCTTCCTTGGAGACGCCTTCTTCTGCGACGACGAGAGGCATTGGAGTCATGACTTCAGCGACACGACGGCTCATGTCCTGCTCGAAACGCATGTCTCGGTTGGTGCAGATACCGACGAGCTTGCCGTCCATGTCAACGACGGGAAGGCCGGAGATACGGAAGCGAGCGCACAGCGCATCCACTTCACCGATGCTCATGTCCGGGGAGCAAGTGATTGGGTTAGTCACCATGCCGGACTCGGAACGCTTAACAATTTCTACCTGTTCGGCTTGATCGTCGGTAGACAAGTTGCGGTGCAGCACGCCCATGCCGCCTTGCCGAGCCATGGCGATTGCCATGCGGGCTTCGGTGACAGTGTCCATAGCAGCGGACACGATAGGAGTCTTCAGGCGGATCTCCCGCGTCAGCTGACTCGAGGTGTCCACGTCGGATGGGATTACGTTCGACTCGTCCGGGATCAACAGGACATCGTCAAAGGTCAGCCCCACTAGCGCTACCTTGTTTGGATCTTCTCCACCAGTCGCAACTTGATTGTTCATCATAAAGCCCTCCTCAAAGCCGTCAATTGATACCTAGAGTAGTGCTTTGCCGGCATTTAGGGTAAATCGCGGTAAGGTTTGCTCTGTGAACTTTGATGGAATGCCACTCGACCCTTTTGCGGACGACCCAAACGACCCGGCGTCGTTCTTGGAGCCGGACGATGACTTCCCTCCGCTCACAGTTGACGAACGCGCACACGTCCTCGAAGATCTCACCCTGTTGGAGAAGTTTCAGGCGGCTTTGGAGCCACGTGGAGTCCAAGGAATTTTCTTCTTCTGCGAAGATTGTGAGGAACCGCACTACTACAACTGGGAGATCATGAAGGACAACATGCGCTCCTTGCTAAGCGGAGAGCAAAGTCCCGTCCATGAACCCAGCGCGCACCCTGACGTTGATGCGTATGTGCCTTGGGATTACTGCTTAGGTTACTTGGACGGGTTCAACGCTCGTTAAGGCATCGGCCGCGTTGCGGTACCGGTGACCTCGGTCGGCTCACCGGTAGGAGACTTCGTGGTTGTCACCGTGGTAGGTGGCGTCACTGTCCCTGAGGTTTCCGGCGCAGTAGGTGGCTGAACCACGGTAACCGTGACCGTTTCTACCTCAGTCACAATCACTGGTGGCAGCTGGATCACAGGCTCTTTTTCGGTGGTGGTGGCAACGGAGGTCTCTACAGCAACCGAGGTTGCGGTGGTTGGGACACTCTGAGTGACGGTGGTCTCCACCTCGACGATACGTGCTTCGAGCTCATTGATTGCCCGTTGCGTGGATTGGCGATCCTGAGAGTTGACCGCATCCGCGAGTATCCGAGCTTGTTCAAGCACACGCATCGCACCCTCGACATCGCCCTCTGCGTGGCGCTTGTCAACCTCATCCAAGGCACTGGCCAAATCAACCACTGCTGCATGCCCGCCAAATACGGCAGTCTTGGCACCCCACAATGGCGAGGATGGATCCGCATTGTAGATGGCACCACCCGTGCCAGCGAGGAGCACCGTTGCGGCAGCGGCGCCAACTAGGCTGGCCATCCACGGGCTCACCCGACGACGCCGTTGTTTGTCCAGCGAAGCGACGGCTGGAGCCGCTGGCAGAAGCTCATCCAAGGAAGGCGCATTCGGAATCGGTGCGTTGACCTCACGATGCAGTTCCAGCATCATCGCGGCTAGCGGATCGGCTCCGTCGCTAGGATCGACGCCGCGCGAAAGGTCATCGAGAAAGGCGTCGGTGCCGAACAGCTCATGGAACTGTTCGGTGGTGCCTTTCTCATCACGACGATCGGTCATTATTTTTCCTGCCCATCCAATTGCTTCCGGAGCGCCGCCAGTGCTCGATGCTGAGCGACTCGGACGGCTCCCGGGGTGCTTCCTACAATTTCGGCGGTTTCTTCCGCCGAAAGACCAACAAAAACCCGTAGTGTTACGATTTCTCGTGCCTTCTCATTTAATGAATCGAGAAGTTCACGCACTCTGTTACTACCATCGCTGACCAGCGCAAACTCCTCGGGAGTATCGCGGTCTTGTACGGAATCTGGTACTTCATCAGTAGGATTGGAAAGATCTTTAGCAAAACTACGGTGGGCATCTGCCACCTTATTCGACGCAATACCGTATACAAAGGCCATGAACGGCCGTCCGCGATCCACATAGTTGCCAATCGAGGTTGCTACAGCAAGTAGGACTTCCTGCGTAACGTCATCTGCGGTGGGATGCTTGCCACCACTGACGCGGGCACGGGAATATCGCAAAATCGGCGGGTGAATGATCGAGATGACTCGTTGGAGCGCCCGACGATCTCCGTCGGCTGCAAGCGGAACCAGTTCCGCTAGCTCCCGTTCGAAGTCATTCACCTAAATACGCCTTTCGATTCTGATCTCCCATACACATGGGTCCGACAGATCATTGTTACGCGACTTTTAAGAATATTTCACATTTGACTGGCGTCCGACACCAAATTGTGACCAATCAGGCCGATAGGAAAAAGTTCACCTACAGTTAATCTACGCGCATTGCCACTGATAGCGACAAGTTTTTCCCTCCGCAAACCTTGCGTGTCAACTGCAGTTCATCTGTTTCGACACCAGTTGTTTACCCAAGGCGTTCAAGATTCACTGGCGTACCGAAAATTCCAGACACAGGAGGAAGTCCCATGCCGCAGCCTAGCCAGCTTCCAGGCCCGAACGCAGACTTTTGGGATTGGCAGCTTCACGGCTCTTGCCGAGGCGAAGACTCCGCAGTTTTCTTCCACCCAGACGGCGAGCGTGGTCGCGCCCGCACGCAGCGTGAGAACCGCGCAAAGGCGATTTGTCGCGAGTGCCCCGTATTGACCCAATGCCGTCGCCATGCACTCGAAGTTGCCGAGCCTTATGGCATCTGGGGTGGCTTGAGCGAGTCCGAACGTGACATGCTCCTGCGCCCTCGCCGCGGCAACCGTCGCATGGTTGTATAACAAAAAGCCACCCATCGCCTTTTAAAACGATGGGTGGCTTTTGCCGTCACAGCAATTAGTGATGGTGGTGATGCCCAGCTTGCGGAGCTTCCTCCGCTGGCTTTTCGACGACAGATGCTTCCGTCGTCAGCACCATCCGGGCCACCGAAGTAGCGTTCACTACTGCCGAGTGGGTGACCTTCACTGGGTCAATGATGCCCATCTCCAGCAGGTTGCCATACTCGAGCGTCGCAGCGTTGAAACCTTCACCGTTAGGCAGCTCTGCGGTACGGGCAACGACGACTGCGCCGTCGACACCCGCGTTCGCACCAATCCAGTAAGCCGGCTTCACAAGCGCGCGGGATAGTGCGAGCACGCCCACCTTTGCATCGCCTTCAAACTGCTCAGCATAGGATTTCAGCTCTTCAGCGATCTGCACCAGTGCAGAGCCGCCGCCAGCGATGACGCCTTCTTGGGCCGCAGCACGGGCCGCATTGATCGCGTCCTCCACACGAAGCTTGCGTTCGTTCACTTCGGTTTCGGTCGCTGCTCCCACCTTGATGACAGCGATACCACCAGACAATTTGGCGAGGCGTTCCTCAGCCTTTTCTTTGTCCCAGGTGGAATCCGTTGTTTCGATCTCGCGGCGGATTTGCTCACGCCGGTTTTCTACGGCCTCAGCAGTGCCAGCACCGTCGACAATGATGGTCTGATCCTTGGTCACGGTGACGCGACGGGCAGAACCAAACATGCCCAAGTCAGCTTCATTCAGGTTGATGCCGACCTCTGGGTCAATGACGGTAGCAGCGGTAACCACAGCCAGATCATCCATGAAGGCCTTGCGGCGATCACCGAAGTACGGCGACTTCACAGCGACGACCTTGAGAGTCTTGCGAATCGAGTTGACCACGAGCATCTGCAGTGGCTCACCATCAAGGTCTTCCGCGACGATCAATACCTGCTTGCTGGACTCAACGATCTTTTCCAGCACCGGAAGGAAGTCCGGCAGGGAGCTGATCTTGTTGCGAACCAACAAGATCAGCGCATCGTCGAGTACCGCCTGCTGCGTGTCAACGTCAGTGATGAAGTATGGGGACAGGAAGCCCTTGTCAAAGGACACACCCTCAGTGATGTCAAGAACGGTCTCCATCGACTGGGATTCCTCCACAGTGACTACACCGTCTTTGCCAACCTTGTCCATTGCGCCAGCGACCATCTCGCCGATCTCAGGATCGCGGGAGGACACGGTAGCGACGTTGGCAATCTCCGCCGCAGAAGAGACATCGGCAGCACGCTCTTGGAGCAGTGCCACAACCTTTTCTGCACCAGCAGCGATACCGCGGTTGAGCTCAACCGGGTTGGCTCCGGCTGCTACATTGCGCAGGCCTTCTTGAATCAGTGCCTGCGCGAGCAAAGTTGCAGTAGTGGTGCCGTCACCAGCGGTGTCATTGGTCTTCACCGCCACCGACTTCACCAGCTGAGCGCCGAGGTTCTCGAACGGCTCCTCGAGGTCAATTTCGCGGGCGATGGTGACGCCGTCATTAGTGACGGTAGGGCCACCGAACGCCTTGTCTAGAACCACGTTTCGGCCACGTGGGCCGAGGGTTACTTTGACGGCGTCGGCAAGCGCGTCGACGCCAGCCTGGATGCCCTTACGAGCGTCTTCGTCAAATGCGATGAGTTTAGGCATTGGCCCCTACTTTTCAATGACAGCAAGCACGTCACGCTGGGACAGGATGAGGTACTCCTGACCCTGGTACTTGATCTCGGTGCCGCCATACTTGGAGAAGATGACAATGTCGCCTTCCTTGACGTCCATAGGGATGCGGTCACCGTCTTCGTCGAAACGACCAGCGCCCACGGCGATAACAGTTGCCTCCTGTGGCTTCTCCTTGGCGGAGTCTGGAATGACCAGGCCAGACGCAGTGGTGGTTTCAGCCTCGTTGATCTGGACGAGGATCTTATCTTCCAAAGGCTTGATGCTTGCCACGATTAAAGCTCCTTATGAGTATGAGATGTGCCGGTTGCGATGCCTGCACAGCCGTCGTCGCGGGTGAACAACTGTGTTCTAAACAACCTACTGGCACTCTACCCTTAGGAGTGCCAGCTCTCAACACAATAAAAAACCGGCCATCGTTCCTGGCCGGCAGAGCTATTAAGAGTGCAGGTTAATGACGGCATCTCGCCAGAGCTGAAAGTCCTCCGGCTCGTCCGCACGGTAGTTACGAGCCGCGCGAATCCCATGCTCAACCCGTTCAATATCAGCATCGCTAATATCCTCGCCCGCAACGCCTACGAAAATAACAGGGCCACAAATCGCGGTAGTCGGATCGGTATAGAACGCAGAGTTACCAGTGGCAGCTTCATTTCGAGCCATGGAAGCAACCGGGTTAGGCTCCGAACCATCTTCGCGAGCATCTGGCGAATACAGTGCCGCCAGCGCAGTCCCATCCTCCTGGAAAGCTACAGAAACACGGTCACTTTCAACACGTCCCAAGAATTGGGCTGCCTGCTCCAGCTCGAATTCGATCTTACGACTAGTCAGATCAGGGTTTACCAAGTAACCGAGGGTCATTTCTTCTCTCCCAATACTTAAAGAGGGGATTGCAATTACTGGATATCATCATACATGGGTTTACCTAATATTTGCGCTCACTTAACTAACTGTTCATTTAGACAAGCGGTACTTCAACCTCGAGCGCAGGATCGCATCCAACAGTCATTGCAGATGCCACCGCACCTTCATGAATTAACTGGGCAGCCAGTGCAGCGATCATGACACCATTATCCGTGCAGTACTTGAAACGAGGCACCCGCAGCTCAATCCCTGCAGAAGCACATCGCCGCGCAGCCAGCTCCCGCAGCCGAGAGTTCGCAGCTACTCCACCGCCAAGCAACAACACCTTCGCACCGGTCTCTTTACACGCGGCTACCGCCTTCTTGGTCAAAGAATCGCACACCGCCTCTTGGAAGGAAGCACACACATCGGCTACAACGATCTGCTCCCCTGCCCGTTCTGCAGCCTCGACAAAGCGCGCTACTGCAGTTTTCAAACCTGAAAAGGAAAAGTCGAGAGAATGCGGAATGGCCCGGGGAAACTTGATGTTTGGAGTTCCCTGCTGCGCCAGCTTGTCAATGATCGGGCCACCCGGGTAACCCAGGCCAAGTAGTCGTGAGACTTTGTCGTAGGCCTCGCCAGCGGCGTCGTCAAGCGTCGCACCCAACTCGCGCATGGGCGCACCGACACTGGTGACTTCAAGAAGCTGCGTATGTCCGCCCGAGACCAGCAATGCGATCGCATGTGGAAGAGGCTCGCCCTCCAAGTTCGCCACCGCTACGTGCCCGCCGAGGTGATTCACTCCGTAGAACGGCACCCCCCAAGCAGCCGCATAGGCCTTCGCCGCGCTAGCCCCCACCAACAACGCACCAGCCAGCCCAGGGCCGACGGTGGCCGCAACAACGTCCGGTTTATCAATCCCCGCCTCGGCCAACGCCGCCTGCATCACCGGACGAATGGCCTCCAGGTGCGCACGCGAAGCAATCTCCGGGACCACCCCGCCGAAACGCGCATGCTGCTCCATCGATGAGGCAACCTGGTCTGCAAGCACCGTCATCTGGCCGTCCAGCAACTCAATGATGCCCACTCCGGTCTCATCGCAGGAGGATTCGATTCCAAGAATGATCATTGCTGGGCCTCCCGTTTCATCGTGTACGCATCCGCGCCTGATGGTTGGTAATAATTCTTACGGATTCCAATGTTGCTGAAACCGTACTTTTCATACATTTTGATTGCTGGAACGTTGTCTGTGCGAACCTCAAGAAACACCGGTCCCCGCATAAGGTCAGCAACGTGCATTAATTGATCCATGAGCTGGCCCCCAATCCCCTCGCCTTGGCTAGCAGGATCCACGCCAATGGTATGGATCTCAAACTCGGGATCTTCGTGAGTCCCAAGTAAGCTCAGGCCGGCATAGCCAACTAGTTGGCCTGCGTCTTCAAACCCCACATAGTGATTGTTGGGCTGCTGAAACTCCTGCATGAAGGCAGCTTCTGACCACGGATCATCCCCTGGAAAGAGCAACTGTTCTAGTTCCGCGCAGCGCCGCGCATCTACCACCTCTAGCTTGCGAATCACAGCTGCACATCCGGGATAGCTGGGCTTTTAGGTTTAGACGCCGGCTCCTTAGCATCAGGACGACGCAGGTAAAGCGGGATCAGGGGCTCAGGAGCCACACTGAAATCTACCAACCCGACCAATGCCACCGGAGTGGGATAAAGATCATGAGTGCCAGCGAGGTGTGTGCGCACCGACTCTGGCATGTTCACTGCATCAAAACCAGCCGTCGAGATGTCCGCATAGGCGCTGACCTCCGGACCTGCAACGCGAGCGCCGTCTTCATACCTTGCCCAATACACTTCTTTGCGACGCGCATCGGTACACACCAGTGCCTTTCCAGGAAGCTGCACCCCAATAGCATCGAGGGAACACACTCCGTACACCGGAATGCCTAAAGCATCAGCAAATGCTAGACCGGTGGCCATACCGACGCGCAGGCCGGTGAAAGGCCCGGGCCCAGCGCCGACCACTACGGCATCCACATCGCTAAATTGCTTAGCAGCTGCACTAAGTGCGCGTTGAGTCGCCGCGACCAATTGTTCATTGTGATCACGGCAGTTTTCGAGAATGCTTTCACCTACCGACTTGCCGTCTTCAACGAGGCCGGTGACAACAGTGGATGTGGAGGTATCAATTGCGAGGACTAGCACGGGCTCTATGCTAGCGCCTGCCACCGCCACGAGACG
This sequence comes from Corynebacterium sp. H127, assembly GCF_037482665.1. Taxonomy (NCBI): domain Bacteria; kingdom Bacillati; phylum Actinomycetota; class Actinomycetes; order Mycobacteriales; family Corynebacteriaceae; genus Corynebacterium; species Corynebacterium sp. H127. Next base: position 3,517 of record NZ_JBBHKY010000005.1, on the reverse strand, counting down.
ATCCGCGCCTCAGATTCCGGGTCCTCTGCAACGGCCGTCGTCCGGTCCAGCGAGACGAAAAGATAGTCATCTGCAATCTGCTCGACCAGTCCCCCGCCCCACTCTGCGATTACCACGGCCTGCAAGAGGTCTGTATCCAGGTCAAGTGAGTCGAGGGCACCGCTTGGATCCACGCCGGAATCAAGGAGTCGATAGGCATCCACGTGGACCAGGCTCGGCCCCGTAGAAAGCGAGCGATGTTCACGCGCAATGACGAAGGTTGGGGATGTGACGCGTCCTTTCACGCCAAGGCCACGTGCGATCCCCTGTGTAAGCGTGGTTTTTCCCGCACCGAGCGGGCCATCCAAAATCACCACGTCACCAGCCTCGAGAGCCGCGCCGAGTTGTTCCCCCCAAGCCTGGGTCTGCTCGGGAGTTTCAAAGCGTTCCTCACCGGATGCCGGAAAACTCGACTTCATCACTTTCCTCCCACGTATGTGCGAAGGGTTCGCCCCTTGGGTAGGCAGATTATTTCATAGTTGATGGTGCCGATGGCGTCGGCAAGCTCGGTGGCGTTCATTTCACCGCGCTCGCCTGGTCCGAACAGGATCGCTTCAGCGCCAGGCTCGGTGGTGTCTTGGTCCAACCACACCACGATCTGGTCCATGCAGACACGCCCCACCTGCGGGTAGCGCTTGCCGCCGATGGTGACCTCAAGGTGGCCCTGCGTGGCGCGAGGCAGGCCGTCAGCATAGCCCACCGGAACGACGCAATAGTTGCCGTCGCGGGGTGCCCGCCAGGTCAGGTTGTAAGAGGTGCCTTCACCCTGGGAGATCCGCTTGACCACACTCACTCGCGCAGACCAGGTCATCGCAGGTTTCAGGCCATGGTCCTGCCCTGGCATCGGCTCCAGTCCATAGAGAATCAGTCCTGGGCGAACCATTTGGTAGTGCAAGTCCGGGCGAGTGAGCGTGGCCGGCGAGTTTGAGATGTGGTTGACGGGAATGTCCAGTCCAGCCGCGCGGGCAGCGGCGATGGCGCGCTCGAAGGTGCTGGCTTGCTCGTCGGTAATCGGATTTCCCGGTTCATCCGCGCAGGCTAGGTGACTAAAAAGCCCGGTGACCGTTGTTTTGGAGCGCTTCAGCAGTTGGAAGACCTCCGCCCAGTGTTCCTCCGGCAGACCAGAACGACGCAGGCCGGTATCGATTTTGATGGCGACGCGGCAATCATAGTCAGCCACGGCCCGCGCATGTGCGAGGGTAGGGACACCAAGCTCGATGCCGCGGTCAATAGCAGCCACAAAATCCTGTTCGGCGGACCAGATCCACGCGAGGATTGGCTGGGTGATGCCTTTCTCTCGCAAGCTCAGGGCTTCCGTGAGCGTGGCCACACCGAATTGATCTGCGCCGTTTTCAGCCATGACCCGCGCTACCTCGACAGCACCGTGCCCGTAGGCGTCCGCCTTCACCACCGCCATGAGCTGCGCCTGCCCCGCCAAATCCTTAATAATCCGAGTGTTGTGCGCAATGGCGTCGAGGTCAATGGTGGTGGTCAGCAATTCCATGGTTATCAATCGTAGTCAACACCCTAGTGAGCGCTGCAGCTATGTCCCCGGCTGGCGCCGGTCCCCCTAAGCTCGCAGCCGCAAGGCAGTGCAGGCGAACGGCGCTCGCAACCATTCTTATCGACGCCTCAAAAGCGACCCCCTTGGCAATAATCCCTGCTAACACGTCCCCCGATCCGGGCGTAGCCGCCCAGGAACTACCCGCTTCCACTAAATAGACCTCGTCACTACTTGCGATCACCGTCACTCGCCCTTTGAGCACCACCACAGCATTAAATTCGCGGGCCATGGCCTGCGCGTCGGAGACACGGCCCTTAGGGCTGCGGCCACATAGTCGCTGGAACTCCCCATCATGGGGAGTTAATACGGTGAGGGAATCCCGTTGTTGGAGCAGTTTCTGCAGCTGAGGGTTCCCAGCGATTTGAGTGAGGGCGTCTGCATCGATGACCACAGGCACGTTGTCTCTCAGGATTTCCGCGAGCATTGGATCACTGGTGCCCGTTCCCGGCCCAGTCACCCACGCATCGACTTTCCCAGCCAGCGTGGCACCAGCGACCACCTCGGGCTGGGCCTGCAACACGTGGGACGTACAGGGGCCGACATAGCGCACCATCGAAGAGCTAGCGCGCGCAGCGGCCGTGGTACACAGCACCGCAGCTCCGGGATACTGTTCACTTCCCGCGTGGATCCCCACTACCCCAAGGGTGTACTTATGGTCGCTTGGCCCGGGCATCGGCCAGGCTTCCATCCCCGCCGAATATCCCCACGGCCGAGGCAGATACTGATCAATACCAAGGGGCTCCAACACCACCTGCCCGCAATGCTCCCACCCCAGGATATGCGCAGGTTTGAGCCCACCGAAGGTCACCGTGCAGCGCGCACTTATCGACGCCCCCAAGGACTCTCCTGTCATCGGGTCGATACCGCTGGGAATATCAACAGCCAAAACTGGATGAGCTCTGGCGCGCTCCGCGGCTTCAGCTGCCACGCCGCGAAGCGCGCCACGCGACCCGATGCCAAGGATGCCGTCAATAATGAGGTCCGGGTTGCTGATTCCACAGACCAACCGGGGATGTTTGATGGCGCCAAGGGCTGGGTGGATGCGCTCCCCTAGCTGCCACACCTCGATAACAACACCGCGTTTTTCCAGCTCCGCGGCGGCGTAGAGGGCATCACCGCCATTGTTCCCGGTTCCAGCCAGCACGAGGACCCTGGAACCGGAAACTTGCCCGCAGATCGACTTGAGCATGCGCGCAGCGCGGATCGAAACAGCGAACGCGGCCCGCCGCATAAGTTTTTCGCCGAGTTGCGCCACGAGGGGCGCTTCTGCGGCTCGGATCTGCTCCGGAGAGTACAGCGGCAGATGTTTTTGGGGAAGCATATTCTCCAATTTAGCGTCGGCGTAGGCCACTACGGCGGTACATCAACTCAAATACCTTCTCGGACGCGTCAGGAAGACTGGGCGCACATGCCAGCTAGGCATGGCAACCAGGTTCAGAATTAGGCAGCGACGGCAGCATGAAATAGCTCACTTCGTTTCTGCTGATTTCTACAAAATTACGTTTGCATCCAAATAGAGGCATCCTAGGAAAACTAAATGCGAAGTGGATGGAACTAATCGCTGGTTATGCTCTAGGACGCTTCTATTACCCAGAGAGCTACGCAAAAGGGGCTGACTTGCCGTCGGACAAGCGCAGGCACTAAAAAACCGCCCCTGGAACGCACACGTGAACTGGCCCCCGAAAGTTGGACTGGTTTAATTCTAGGCGGTTAGGGGTTCAAGGGTCTGGTTCCGGTAGTGCATCGGAGTCAGACCCTTGAGTCGTTTCTGGAGTCGTTCGTGGTTGTACCAGTAGATGTAGTCATCGATTGCCTTGTAGAACTCCCGCAGGCTGGTAAATGATTCACCGTGGTACATCTCAGTCTTTAAGTGCCCGAAGAAGTTTTCCATCACCGCATTGTCATAGCAGTTGC